>JBAZID010000008.1 GCA_041651995.1 Sulfuricella sp.
ACCTCTTCACCCTGCAACGGGTCGGCCTGAGACAAATCAGCAGCGCCATCCGCAACAGCCAGAACCACGACCAGCTCAAACAAAGCGCCCGGGACATCCGCCAGCTCGCCCACAACATGCTCGCCCAAGGGGTTGCCGCCGAACAGCTCACCCAATTCATCTCCACCCTCAACGACCTGCTCACCCAGCGGCTCATCGAACTCGAATGCCAGGCGCAAGGCATCAGCCACAGCGAGCTGTGCGAACTCGGCGTCTGCTGGCTCGCCCTCGGCAGCGAAGGGCGCTACGAACAGACCCTCAACACCGACCAGGATAACGGCATCATCTTCACGGTACCGGAGGGCAAGACGGCGGAGGAGATCAGAGCCACCCTGCTGCCGCTGGCGCAACGCATCAACGCCGCGCTGGACGCCTGCGGCTTCCCGCTGTGCAAGGGCGGGATCATGGCCTCCAATCCGAAGTGGTGCCTGAGTCTGGAAGAGTGGAAGGGGACGTTTGCGGAGTGGATACACCGCGGCGATACGCCGGTGTTGCTGAATGCCACCATATTTTTTGATTTCCGCCCCTTGTGGGGCAATCACGAGCTGGCGCACGAGTTGCGCGCGTGGCTCAATACCCGGATCAAGGATAACCGCCTGTTTCTCAGGCACATGGTGCAGAACGCCCTGGGCAACCGTCCGCCGCTGGGGCTGCTGCGCGACTTCGTGGTGGACGGCGGCACGCTGGACCTGAAGCTCAACGGCGTCTCGCCCTTCGTCGATGCGGCGCGCATCTTCAGCCTCGCCGCAGGCTGCGGAGAAACCTCGACCATCCGCCGCCTGCGCGCCGCTTGCGAAGCATGGAACATGAACAAAGGGGATGTGGAGGGCTGGATCGAGGCCTTTCTTTACCTCCAGCTGTTGCGCCTGCGCCTGCAGCACGAGCAGTGCGAGGCGGGCGCGGCATTGTCCAACCGGGTCAATCCGGATACCCTGAACAGCCTGGATCGGCGCATTCTCAAGGAAGCCTTCCGTCAGGCGCGCAAGCTGCAAGGGGTGATGGAGAAGTATTTCAGTTTTTGAATGGGGCGGGATTTGCCGGTTTCACGTGAAACACATGAAGCTGGGCTGGCGGTTGCGGCGGGTGTGGCCCATTTAAGTTCCGTGATGGGGAAAGCGAACCGTGATCAGCGTGCCTTTTCCGTCACACCCCTCATCCAGGCTGATGGTGGCGCCGTGGCGTTTCGCCACCTCCGCCACGATGGCGAGACCCAGCCCGCTGCCGCTCTGGCCGCTGCCGAGCACCCGGTAAAAGCGCTCGAACACCCGCTCGCGGTGCTCCGGCGTGATGCCGGGGCCGTTGTCTTCCACCCGCAGCACCGCCCCGCCGTGCTGGTAATCCACCCCGACGGTGATGTGCCCGCTGGGCTGGGTATAGCGAATGGCATTATCGAGCAGGTTGTTGAGCATTTCGGCGAGGCTGGCCGCATCGCCGCGCAGCGGCGCCAGCCGCGGAATATCCTCGAAACCCAGGTCGATGTTCTTTTCCAGCGCCTGGGGCACCCAGCGCAGGGTGCATTCCTGCGCCAGGCGGTTGAGGTCGAGCGGTGAGAAGCTTTCCACGCCCTGGCCGCCCGGCTCGTTGCGCGCCAGGGCCAGCAACTGGTTCACCAGATGGCTGCCGCGTTCGGCGCTGGTGAGAATTTGCGTCAGGGCATGCTGCTTGCGTTCCGCTTCCGTCTCGCGCAGCGCCAGCTCGGCCTGGGTGGTCAGCCCGGCGAAGGGGGTGCGCAACTGGTGGGCGGCGTCGGCAATGAAGCGCTGCTGGGCCAGCATCACCTGCTTGAGGCGCGCCAGCAGATCGTTGACGGCACGGATCAGGGGCCTGACTTCTTCCGGCGCCCGGGCTTCATCCAGTTCGCTCAGGTCGTCGCGCTGGCGGCGCGCCACCTCCCGGCGCAGGCGCTCGAGCGGCAACAAGCCCTGTTTCAGGGCGTACCACACTGCTGCCACGGCAATCACGATCAGCAGCAGCTGGGGGATCACGATGTTGGCGAAAATGCCGCGAATCAGCGCCTGGCGCTGGTGTATGGTCTCTGACATGTGGATCTGCAAGGGGCGGTCAGGAGTGGCGCCGGGATAAAGCAGGCTCACCATGCGGGTTTTTTCACCCCCCCGCTCGGTATTGCTGAATAGCGGTCCGCTTTTCCCTCCCCGGTGGGCGAGGGGGCGCCCGAGATCGGCGTTGCCGGCGAGCTGTTTGCCGTCCGCATCGCTGACGGCGTAATACACCCGGTCCGGCATGCCGGGATCGCTGCCATCCGGCAGGGCGGGATTGACATCGAGCCGTTCCTGGCCGCTTCCCAGCCGCATCTGCGCCGCCACCGATTGCGCCCGCTCCAGCAGCGCCAGGTCGTAGGGCTGGTTGGCGTAGTTAAGCGTGGCGACGTAGCCCGCCACGGTGCTGAACAGCCACAGCACGAACAGGGGCGTCAGCAGCCAGTTCATGAGGTGGTCGCGGAGGGAGAGGACGTCTTCTTCCATGAGGGTGTCCGTGTCTGATTAAATCATTCTGGAAAAAAGGCATTCCTGGCGATCAAGCTATTGCCTTGTCGATGATGTAACCCAGGCCGCGAATGGTGCGGATGGTGACGCCGGCCGGCTCGATTTTCTTGCGCAGGCGGTGAATATAGACCTCGATGGCGTTGCCGCTGGCTTCCTCGGAGTAGCTGTAGAGCCGCTCCAGCAGCTGCTCCTTGCTCACCACCCAGCCGATGCGCGACATCAGCGCCTCCAGCACCCCCAGTTCGCGCGGGGTGAGTTCCAGCGCCTCGCCGTTGATGGCGGCGCGCCGCGCGACGCTGTCGAAAACCAGGGTGCCGCAAGTCAATGCCGGGTTCACGCCGCACTGGCCGCGCCGCAACAGCGCCCGCACCCTTGCTTCCAGTTCCGGCAGGCTGAAGGGTTTGACCAGGTAGTCGTCCGCCCCCAGGTCGAGGCCCCTGACCCGGTCTTCCACCCCGTCGCGGGCGGTGATGATGATCACCGGCACCTGGCGGTTGCGCTCGCGCAGGCTGCGCAGCACCTGGAGCCCGTCCAGGCGCGGCAGGCCGAGGTCGAGGATGGCCAGGTCGAAGGGCTGCTCGCCCTTGAGCATCAGGTTGGCGTCCAGGCCGTCCGCGACATGATCCACCGCATAGCCCGCCTGGCGCATGGAGCGGCACAGGCCATCGGCCAGCACTTCATCGTCTTCGGCAATCAGGATGCGCATTGTAAGGTTTGTGTAAGGCCGGAAGGGTAGGGTTCGGCATAAGGTGGAAAGTGGCCTGTATTAAAGCCCATTGCCTGCTGGAAAACAATTTTAATTGGGGAACAAGAAATGTCAAAACGCGAGATGAACTGGGCCGCGATCGATGCCGATCCGCGCTTCCAGGCTTTGCACCGCAAGAAGACCACATTCCTGTGGGGACTGATGATTTTCTCGGTGATCTATTACTTCCTGCTGCCGATCGGCGCGGCCTATTACCAGGATCTGTTCAAGATCAAGGTATGGGGCGTGGTCAACGTCGGCATCCTGTTCGCGCTGTCCGAGTTTGTGGTGGCCTGGACCATTGCCTACTTCTATTCGAAGAAGGCCAATGCCGAATTCGACACCATGGCGCAGGAAATCATCAACGACGCGCACAAGATGGGAGCCTGACATGAGCCAAACCTATAACAAGCTCGCCCTTTCCGCCGCCGCCCTGCTGGCCAGCGGTTCCGCTTTCGCGGCGGGTGGTGGCGCGGTTGCCGACGAGTTCAAGTGGATGACCTTTGCGGTGTTCGGCGTGATCATCGCCATCACCATGGCGATCACCTTCTGGGCGGCGCGCACCACGCATACCACTTCCGAGTTCTACGCTGCCGGACGTTCGGTGTCCGGCATCCAGAACGGCTGGGCAATCGCCGGCGACTACCTGTCCGCCGCGTCCTTCCTCGGTATTGCCGGCCTGATCTCGCTCTACGGCTACGACGGCTTCATGTATTCGGTGGGCTGGCTGGTGGCCTACATTACGGTTCTATTGGTCATCGCCGAACCCTGCCGCAACATCGGCAAGTACACCATGGGCGACATCCTGGCGTTCCGCAACGATCCGAAGAAAACCAAGACCGTGGCGGCGCTGTCCACCATCACCGTGTCCACCTTCTACCTGACCGCGCAGATGGTTGGCGGCGGTGTGCTGATCAAGACCCTGATCGGTATCGACTACGAAATCTCGGTGATTGGCGTCGGCGTGCTGATGCTGGTCTACGTGGTATTCGGCGGCATGAAGGCCACCACCTGGGTGCAGATCATCAAGGCGGTGCTGCTGGTGGTTGCTTCCATCCTGCTGGTGGCGCTGGTGTGGGCGCCGTATGGCTTCAGCCTGCCGGGTTATTTGCAGGCAGTGGTGAGCGATCCTGACGTACAGGGACAGGTCGCCAAGCTGCTGGGCGACAAGGCTACCAACATGACGCCGGAAGAACTGGGCCAGCGCTTCCTCGAACCCGGCCTGTTCCTCAAGAGCCCGATCGACCAGATCTCCCTGGGCATGGCGCTGGTGCTTGGCACAGCCGGGATGCCGCACATCCTGATGCGCTTCTTCACCGTGCCCACGGCACAGGCCGCGCGCCTGTCCGTGATCTGGGCCATGGGAATCATCGGCGGCTTCTACGTGCTGACCCTGTTCCTCGGCACCGGCGCCGCAATGCTGGTCGGCCCGGCCAAGATCGCCTCGATCGATGCCGGCGGCAACATGGCTGGGCCGCTGCTGGCGCAGTTCCTGGGCGGCGGTGAAAACTCCATGCTCGGCAACCTCTTCCTCGCCTTTGTCGCCGCCGTGGCTTTTGCCACCATCGTCGCCGTGGTCGCGGGCCTGGTGCTGGCAGCCGCTTCCGCGATGGCGCACGACATCTACGTCGGCGTGATCCGTGGCGAACACGCCACGCCGCAGGAGCAGGTGACCGCGGCACGCGTGTCCTCCGTGATTGTCGGCATCATGGCGATCACCGTCGGTATTCTTGCCAAGGGCCAGAACGTGGCCCACCTGGTGGCGCTGGCCTTTGCCGTGGCCGCTTCTTCCAACCTCCCAGCGGTGTTCCTCACCCTGTACTGGAAGAAGTGCAACACCACCGGCATCATCATGGGCATGCTGGTTGGTGCCATCACCGCCATCGCGCTGGTGATGATTTCCCCCAACATGACCTATCCCAAGGCCGTGATCAGCGGCGCCAAGAAGGTGCTGGAAGGCGAAGCCGCCCAGCCGGCCAAATTGGCCCAGGCGGCCGAGGGCGGTTTCATCTGCGACCTGTTTGCCGTATCCGGTTGCAAGAAAGCCGAACCGGCCAAGCCCGAACAGGCCGCCAAACCCGGCGCGCCGGAGAAGCTGGCCAGGTTGCAGGAAAAGTTGCCAGCCCTGACCGATGCGAAGGAACTGGAGAAGGCGAAGAAGGACATCGCCGGCCTGGAGAAATCCATCAAGAAGGCCGAGGAAGACCTGAAGAAAATGGAAGGCCAGTCCACCAGCATGATGGGCCTGGAGAAGCCATTCTTCCAGCTCAAGAATCCGGGCCTGATCTCCATCCCGCTCGGCTTCCTGATGGTCATTCTTGGCTCCCTGCTGACGCGTGACAAACGTGCCGAAGACATGTGGGACGAACTCTACGTGCGCCAGAACACCGGCATTAACGCGGAAGCTGCCAGCGCGCACTAAACGGGTTTCTGTATTGCCCTCCTTAGCCCCGGCCTCGACCGGGGCTTTTTTTGGGTGGCGCCCCCAGCCCATTAAGGTCTTGGGTGAGCCAAAAATCAGGCTTTTCCCGATTGACCCAATTCGCCCTGATGGTAGTTTCCAGGTCATATCAATCACTTATTTCTGGATCATATGATTGCTGCCAGAACGCTGCTTAGCAAAAATTCCATCATCGCCCTGTCCCCAAGAAAATTTATTTGGCTGAGTTTGGTGTTTGCCCTTGTTTTCTGGTTTGCAGGTAGCTGGATGGACACGCTTTTTTCCAGCCATGAGCCCTTGCTGGAAAGTTTTCAGCCGTCCGGCATGGGGCTTTATCTGGGCTTGCTGGTTTTTCTCCAGATTGTTACCTTTGGCTATCTGGCTTCGCTCCATGTGGAAACGAATGAACATCCTGATCCTGCACTGAGTCAGGATAAGGATCGCAGGCAAGCCGAAAATGCGTTAAAGGAGAGTGAATTCCGCTGGAAATTCGCCATCGAGGGTTCGGGCGACGGCGTATGGGATTGGAATATTCTGACCGGCGAAAAAATATTTTCGAAGCGCTGGAAAGAAATTCTTGGCTATGCTGAATCAGACCCCTTGCCTGTTGGCCAGGAATGGGAAAATCGTTTCCATCCCGATGATAAATCGTATGTGGCAGATGCAATGCAAGCCTACCTGGATGGCCGGTCGGCAATTTATGTGGTTGAGTGCCGCATGAGGTGCAAGGACAGGAGCTATAAATGGATACTTGGCCGAGGCATGATTGTTAGCCGCAGCGAGGACGGAAAATCCTTGCGCATGATCGGCACGAGCACCGACATCAGTTTTCGCAAAGAGGCCGAGGCTGAACTTCGTATCGCCGCCACAGCCTTTGAATCCCATGAAGGCATGATGGTTACCGATGCCAACAGTGTGATCCTTCGTGTCAATCGGGCCTTTACCGAGATCACCGGCTACACGGAAGATGAGGTCGTGGGGGAGACACCGCGGCTGTTCAAGTCCGGCCATCACGACGCCGGCTTTTATCGAGATATGTGGGAAAGCCTCAATCGCACGGGTGGATGGCAGGGGGAAATCTGGGATCGGCGCAAAAACGGCGAGGTGTATCCAAAATGGACCACCATTACGGCGGTGAAGGACGCCAATGGCATCGTTACCCATTACGTCGGTGCGCATTACGACATCACCAAACGCAAACAGACGGAAGAGCAAGTGCGTCTACTGGCGTTCCATGACCCGCTGACCCGGTTGCCGAACCGGCATCTGCTCAATGATCGCTTGAGCCAGAGCATAGCCGCCAGTACGCGCAGTGTTCGCTATGGCGCGTTGATGTTCCTTGATCTGGACAATTTCAAGCCACTTAATGACACGCATGGGCATGTGGTTGGCGATTTACTGTTGATTGAGGTGGCGGAACGGCTTAAAAATTGTGTGCGTGAGCTGGATACGGTGGCGCGCTTCGGCGGTGATGAGTTTGTGGTGATACTGAGCAATTTGGATGAGGATAAATCCGAATCGACTGCGCAGGCCGCGATCGTGGCGGAAAAAATCCGTAACACCTTATCGGAACCTTACCTGTTGACCGTCAAGCACGAGGGGAAGGCGGAGGGCACCGTCGAACATCATTGCACGGCGAGTATCGGCGTGGTGTTGTTTGTCAATCATGAAGCCAGCCAGGACGATATCCTCAAGTGGGCTGATGCGGCAATGTATCAAGCCAAAGCGGCCGGGCGCAATTTGATCCGGTTTTATGATTCGGGGGCTTGAGCGGGCGCACCCGGGGCGGTGTCTTGCCCCGGGCGATTGCTCAGTGTGCGCTGGCTTCCATCAGCCGGTTGGTATAGGCCATGGCCATGGCCGACAGCACGAAGGTCATATGGATGATGACCTGCCACATCATGGTCTGCTGGCTCAGATTGGGCGCCTCGATAAAGGTCTTCAGCAGGTGGATGGAGGAAATGCCGATCAGTGCCATGGATAGCTTGACCTTCATGGTGCCGGCGTTGACGTGCTCCAGCCATTCCGGCTGGTCGGGATTGCCTTCCAGATACAGGCGCGAGACGAAAGTTTCATAGCCACCGACAATAACCATCAGCAACAGGTTGGCGATCATGACCACGTCGATCAGTCCCAGCACGACCAGCATGATTTCGGTTTCGGTAACGGTCACGGTGTGCTGGACCAGATGCGTCAGCTCGACGCCGAAATGGTAGACATAGACCGCCTGCGCGATGATCAGGCCGAGGTAGAGCGGCGCCTGCAGCCAGCGGCTGGCGAATACCACCTTCGCCATCAGTTTGAGAATGTTGTTTTGATACTTCGTTTCCATGGATTTCCTTTGTTCTTTCATATTCGGTCAGACGGCTGTCTTGCGTGTCTTCGACAGGCCTGGGCTAGCGGAAGTTGCGGTATTTTACGGCAATTTTCCGGTTATCAAGCACCAGAAAGGCGAATCAATCCTCCAGCGCGCGCACTTTCACCGTCTTGCCCTTGACCTTGCCGGCCGACAGTTTGCGCACGGCGTCACGCGCGATGCCGCGCGCCACGGCAACATAGGTTGACTGATCCGTCACCGTGATCTTGCCGATCTGCTCGCGCGTGAATCCTGCTTCGCCGGTAAGCGCGCCCAGCACGTCGCCGGGGCGAATCTTGTCCTTGCGCCCGCCGAGAATCTGTAGCGTCACCATCGGCGGTACCAGTGGCGTGTTATTGTCGTTTTCAAGTTCGCTCAGCGAATGCCATTCCGGCTCGCTGCCCATCATCTGTGCAATGGCGTTGACACGGCGCTTGTCGGCCGTGCTGCAGAGGGAGAGCGCCCAGCCTTCCTGATCGGCGCGGCCGGTGCGGCCGATGCGATGGATGTGGATTTCCGGGTCGGGCGTGACATCGACATTGATGACCGCTTCGAGTTGCGTGATATCCAGGCCGCGCGCCGCCAGATCGGTTGCCACCAGCACCGAGCAACTGCGGTTGGCAAACTGGATCAGTACCTGGTCGCGCTCGCGTTGTTCCAGATCGCCATTCAGGGTCAGCGCGTGAATGCCTTGTGCATGCAGCACTTCCAGCAGGTCGCGGCATTGCTGCTTGGTGTTGCAGAAGGCCAGCGTGCTGACCGGATGATAGTGCTTGAGCAGAATGCCAACAGCCTGCAAACGCTCCTCGTGCTTCACCTCGTAGAAGCGCTGGCGGATCTTGCTGTCCTCGTGCTGTTCCAGCAGCTTCACTTCCCGCGGATTGCGCAGGAACTGGCGTGCCAGGCGTGCGATGCCCTCGGGATAGGTCGCCGAGAACAGCAGGGTCTGGCGCGCTGCCGGGCAGTGCGTCGCCACGTAGGCGATGTCGTCGTAAAAACCCATGTCCAGCATGCGGTCGGCTTCGTCCAGCACCAGGGTGTTGAGCGCGTCCAGATTCAGGCTGCCGCGCCCGAGGTGATCAATGATGCGGCCCGGCGTGCCGACGACGATGTGCGCGCCGTGCTCCAGGCTGTTTATCTGCGGGCGCATGGGCGTGCCGCCGCACAGGGCAACGATCTTGATGTTGTCCGCGAAGCGCGCCAGGCGGCGGATTTCCTGCGTCACCTGCTCAGCCAGTTCACGCGTCGGACACAGCACCATGGCCTGCACCGCAAAGCGGCGCGGGTTCAGATTGGTGAGCAGGGTCAGGGCGAACGCAGCCGTCTTGCCACTGCCGGTCTTCGCTTGCGCGATCAGGTCATGCCCGGCGAGCGCAAGCGGCAGGCTGGCAGCCTGGATTGGCGTCATGATCAGGTATTCGAGCTGCCGCAAGGTCGCCTGTATGCCGGGAGGCAGCGGCAGTTCGTTGAAAGAGCGCCCAGCAGCGCTTGCCGTGGGCGGGGAGGAGGGGAGGGTAAGTTCGGTCATGCGCAATTATCCCCGCCTGCGGCATGGCGTGCTTGTAAAAATTTTAAGCACCCCATTCCAGTAACCGTATAAACTGTTTAAACCATTAATTTTGATTAAAGGATTTGCCATGACCAATAACGCGGCTTCGGGTAAGAAGCAACAGAGCAACGCAGCAACGACTGCCACCAGTTCTGCCGTACCAGAAACATCAACTGCAGCCGAAAAATCCTCGGCCAAACCCACCCCCAGGCGTCCCGCAAAGTCCGCGGTGAAGCCCGCAGCCGCCAACGCGGCACCCAAGGCAGCCGCTCCCGCTGCTGACGTTACTACGGCAAAGGCCGAAAATAAGCCCGCTGCCAAACCTGCCGCCAAGGCTGACAAGAACGCCAAGCCGAAGAATGCCAAGCTGGTTCGGGATGGTTTCACCATGCCAGAGTCCGAGTACGACCTGATCGCCGCAGTGAAAAAACGTTGTGTCGCCAATGGATTGGCCGTGAAAAAGAGCGAGGTGCTGCGAGCCGCCATCATCGTCTTTGCCGCCCAGAGCGACGCCGCCGTCACGGCAGCCATGCTGGCCCTGGACGTCATCAAGACTGGCCGCCCGCCCAAAGGGCATAAGTAAGGATTGTTTTTAATAGGAAAGCCACGTGCTCAACCGCTTAAATCTTCATCCGGGGCGCGGAAAATGACCGTTCCCACCGGTTCAGCTGGCCTGCGGCTCAAGATCCGCCCGGACCTTAAAGCCCGTGCGCTGTTGCTGGCTGACCGGCTGGACCTGAAATCCTTCAAGATCGACGATTGCCTGGCCACCACGCCGCTGACGCTGGAAGTGGATGCCGAGGGCGGTGTGGCGGTGCTGTTCCGTTATGGGGTAGTGGTGTTTTTTGGGGTGGGGACGCCGGACGAGGTCAGGTTCGTCGACTCCCTCGGGCCGCTGCTGACCAATCCCTATGAGATACCGGAACAAGAGGAGCTGGAAATCCACTGCGGCATGAGCAGCATCGGCGTGCAGAGCGGCGCCGTTTCGCTGGACGAAATTTCGCTGGAGAAGTTGCAGGTGATCGCCGATGCCCTGAGCAAGAACCTGGTGCTTTCCCTTTACGAGAAAAAGGTGGCCGGCGAATTCGACAAGATCGAGCCGCTGGCGCAGGAGCTGGCGCTACGCGGCAGGGTGAGCGCGGATTCCAGGAAGCTGCTGTCAAAAATCGGCAGCATGTTGCTGATCGAGCACCGCATGGTCGGGCGGGCAGAAATCGGGGACAAGCCGGAAACGCTGTGGTATTTCCCGCAGCTGGAAGGCTTGTATGCCGGGCTGGAGGACGAGTTCGAGCTGAAGGAGCGGCAATCGGCGCTGGAGCGCAAGCTGGGCCTGATTTCGGATACTGCGCAAACACTCGCCGACGTCTGGGACAACAAACAGCTGCACAAGCTGGAATGGTATGTGATCGGATTGATCCTGTTCGAGGTCTTCATCAGCCTGTTCGAACTGGGCAACAAGTACCTGCGGTGACTTTGACTTGCCGGATACCCAAAATTCTTGCAGCAGGAGACAATGGCAGTCATGACGCTAAACAACATTCTCATGTTTCTGGCCTTGACCGGCATCTATGAGCCCTCCGCCATCCAGCAGCTTCCGGACGGGCGTTTCCTGGTCGTCGAAGATGAAAAGCAGCATCCGTTCAGCCTGGTCACGGTCCGCTCCGATGGGAGCGTCAGCAGCACCCCGCTGAGCACGGGACCGCTGGAAGCCGGCGATGCCTTCCGCAAGCTGGACGATCTTGAAGGGGTCGCTCTCGACCGGTCGGGATATCTCTACGCCATCACATCGCATTCGCGCGACAGCGACGGCGACGAGAAGAAGTCTCGTGAAAAACTGGTCCGCTTCCGCATCGAGGGCGACCGCGTGGCCGCGCCCATGGTGGTCAGCGGGCTGAAGGCCGCCTTGCTGGCGGCGCACCCGGTGCTGGCCCGTGCGGCCGGGATACGAGACGTCAAGGCCGGCGGCGGGCTCAATATCGAGGCGCTGGAGATTAGCCCAGACCAGCAGCGCCTGCTGATCGGCTTGCGCAGTCCGGTGCTCGACAATCGCGCCATCATCGTTAGCGTCGAGAACCCCTCCGCCATCTTCGCGGCAGGCGAGCCTCCCCGGATCTCGCCCGCCCTGGAAACGCTGGACCTCGGCGGTAACGGGATTCGCGGCCTGTCCTACCATCCCGCCCTCGGCGGGTATCTTGTTCTCAGTGGCCCCGTCGCACGCGAGCAGGTTCAATTCCAGCTCTGGTTCTGGAGCGGCCGTCGAGGTGAGCCGGCACGCCGTGTTACCGTTCCCGGCTTGCAGGGCTTCGAACACGCCGAAGGGGTCAGCCCCGCCGTGATCGACGGCCAGCAGCGAATCATTATTGTCAGCGATGACGGCAGCAGGGAAGAAGGGCGCTTCGCCCGCTTTCTGCTGCTGGACCCCGGGCAACTGCAGATTGCGCCTTGATCCAGCGACAGAATGCCGAAGGCCTTGCAGCAACCTGACAATTGGCGCATGAAAAACCTGGCCTGCCTTGCGGGCTATTTTGCCCTTTATGTCTTTCTTGACTGGGTGAGCTATATTCACCCGGTGTTGCCGCTCGCGATTACGCCCTGGAATCCACCGCCCGGATTAAGCCTCGCCTTGCTTTTATTGCTTGGTTTGCGCTACTGGCCGGCGTTGTTCTTCGCGGCGCTGCTCGCTGAATTGCTGGTACGGGGGTTGCCGGCGCCATTTCCATATACCGTGCTTTCCTCGCTTTCCCTGACGCTCTGCTATGCCGGAGCCGTTGCCCTGCTGAGAGGGCCCCTGCACTTTGATGCGGGTTTCGGAACGCTGCGCGACCTCTTTGTTTTTCTGCTGGTGGCGTCTGGTGGAGCGTTTCTGGCTGCCCTCGGCTATGTGTCGATTTATACCTACGCGGGCATCGCGCCGCAGGAAACTTACCTGGCCAATCTGTTGCGCTTCTGGGTGGGCGACATGATCGGCATCATGGTGGTTACGCCCCTGATTCTGGCCCATGCGGGAAAAGGATTTTCATTATCGAAGCCCGGCAGGGAAACCCTTGCCCAGGGCGTGAGTATATTGCTTGCGCTATGGCTCATTTTTGGCCTGGAATTCACCGATGAATTCAAGTTTTTCTATCTGCTGTTTCTGCCCCTGATCTGGATCGCCATGCGGCATGGCATCCAGGGCACAACGCTGGCCTTGCTGGTGAGCCAGCTGGGGTTGATTGGCGCGGTACTTCTGGGAAGCCACCACACGACGGCCGTGGTTGAGCTGCAACTGCTCATGCTGGCCCTGGCAATTACCGGGCTGTTTCTGGGAATGGCCGTTACCAGCCGTCGTATGATTGAGGAAAAACTGCAGGCCCAGGCGGCAGAGCTTAATCATGCCCTGCGCCTGGCGGCGGCGGGTGAAATGGCTGCCGCGCTGGCTCATGAGCTGAATCAACCCTTGTCGGCGCTGGGCAGCTACGCCCGTTCCTGCCAGCTGATGCTGACCATGAACCCCGCGGATCTGGAACGGATCAACGAGACCATGGATAAAATGGGACGGGAAGTCGGCCGAGCCGGCGAGGTGGTGCGCCGGCTGAGAGATTTCTTTCGTGACGGTACGCTGCGGCTGGAAAGCATGGATGTGAAGCAGCTGGCCGGTGAAGGACTGGAGCCGTTAATCAGGAAGATCGAGAGCAAGGGAATAGCGCTTCACGTCCGATTACAGGAAAATCTGCCTGCGGTGCAGGTCGACCGGGTGCAAATCGCAACAGTGTTGCGAAATCTGGTTTACAACGCGATGGAGGCATTTGCCGATACCCCGGAAAGACCATGCGATATCCATGTGACCGCAACATCAAGCGGAAATGATTGGGTAAAATTCTGTGTCGAGGACAATGGCCCGGGCGTATCTGGCGAAATGATCGATAACCTCTTTTCTCCCTTCTCCACCAGCAAGGCCCAGGGCATGGGGCTGGGGCTTTCCATCAGCCGGGCGCTGGTGGAAGCACACGGCGGCAAGCTATGGGCGGAAGCGCCCGTGGCGGGCGGCGCCAGATTCTGTTTTACCTTGCCGGCTGGAACAGCACTCCAGGAGCAGCATGATCCCCACTGATTCAATTGTATTTATCGTTGACGACGACGAGGCGGTGCGGGATTCCCTGGCGCTGCTGCTAAGTCTGAATGGCTTTGCAACACGGGTCTTCGATTCGGCCGAGCATTTTCTCGCCGCCTGTCAGCCGGAATGGGCGGGCTGCCTGGTGCTGGATATTCGCATGCAAGGCATGGATGGGCTGGAACTGCAGAGAACGCTCAATGCCAGAAATGTCCGGCTGCCCATTATTGTCATCACCGCTCATGGGGATGTGGCGATGGCCAGGGAGGCGCTGAAAGCCGGTGCGGTGGACTTCCTGGAAAAACCGATAGACGACCAGTTGCTGATTGCCAATGTTTCCATCGCCCTTGATCGCAACCTCCAGGAGCGAAGTGTTGCCGCCCGCAGCGCCGAACGCGAGCAGAAAATGGCCCGCCTGACCACGCGCGAACGGGAAGTGATGCTGCTGGTTGCCGCAGGCAAGCACGCCCGGGAAATCGCTGCCGAGCTGAACATCAGCCCGCGCACGGTCGAGGTTTACAAGGCGCGCATGATGGAAAAGCTGCAGGTGCGCAATGTTCCCGAACTGATTCGGGTTGTTCTGGATGCGGAAAATGCTTTTGCTAAGGTTCAGGTGCGCACTGCTGTCTAAGTTCTCCGTAAAGTACCGACTTCACGGCAGGCGTGATGACCTCCTCGCGCTCCAGTTCTTCCAGCAACAGGGTTTGCGACTGCAGGAGCTCCTGTTCCAGCATCTGCAACTGCCGTTGCACAAGGGCAGGAAATTGCTTCAGCAGAATCGTCGTCTTTTCCAGCGCCTGGCTTTTATGTTCATGATATTCATTCAGAATTTTTGAAAACACGGCATCTGCCTCAAATACCCTGAGCCCCTCGTGTGTCGCCAGCCGCGACAACACGGTGATCACCTCCTGCGAGCTGATGGCCATGGCGCGATAGTAAAGATACTTTTCCGCAGGATCTGTCAGCTTGTCCGTGGATATGCCAAGCAATTGCCGCAGACGCAGCCAGCGGCGTCTCCCGCGCAGGGTCTTGAAATCCTGGGCAACCGGCGAGCCCTGTTCAAGCAAACCCAATTGTTGTTCGAGCTTGCCCAGCACTCTGCGGTAAGCGGGTTCGGAGAGCTCCGCGCTGGCATACAGTGCTTTCAGCACGCGCTTCTCGATCCCGATGGCATGAATGCGCAAGACCCGCGCGAACATCACCTCAAAATTACGGTCACGCTGTGAAAGCTCGCTGTAAGCCTCCTGGTAAAGACGGGTATATTTTGTCTGCAGAGCCTGCAGGACACCGCTGTCGACATGTGCTTGTCCATGCACCGACAATAGCCGCAACAGGGTCTGCGCATAGACATACATCTTGCCCTCGATGTATTCCATCGGCTCCAGCCCGCGTAATACGTTGATACGGAAGTGGCGGATTGCGGCATTGATGGTGGTCGCCTTGATGAACAGCGTGAAATAGATACACCCGATCGTGAGCGCCAGAATGAATTCCTTGATGGAGTAAGCCTGTTTCCACTCCGGGTGGCTCAGGGTATCGGGAATGATGAGCACCATGGTGACCGCGAGCGCGCCGCGCAGACTGCCCCATGCCATGAGATGCTGCCAGGCAAGCGGGATGCGCTGCTCCAGGCGCAGCGCATTCATCGCGCCTATGACCGGGTACACCGAAAGAGCGCGTGCCACCACCACCACAATGATGATGACCACCAGGGCGGGCAGGATATCCAGCACCCTGACCGACAGGGTGTTGAAGAGCAGACCCAGCAGGATGAAGACCAGCGAATTGGCGACAAAAGCCGCATAGCCCCAGAAATGGTCCATAAAAGCCTGGACTCTGGACAGGATTTTGAAGCGGCCATAGCTGCCGATAACCAGCGAGGCAACCACGGTGGCGAGAATGGAGGAAACATGGACTGGCTTGTCCAGCAAGGTGAGCGAATGGGAGAGGAACTCGGCCAGCAGGAAAGTCGCGTGCGCGGCAAGCAGGGTAAGGGTAATCTGCAAATGTTCGTGGCGGGCAAATTGCAGCAGCCTGGAAAATATCCCGCCCATCACGAAGCCAAACACCGTGCCGCCAAGCAGCATGGAAATAAAAATGAAAAGACCCTGCAGCAGGGAGGAGGCGCCCTGAAAGCCCGCGCTTACCGACTCCAGCACAATCAGGAAAAGGGCCAGCGAGGTCGCATCGTTGAACAGGCTTTCCCCCTCGAAGATAAGCGCCAGGCGCCGTGGCACGCCGAAATCCTTGAACAGCGCCAGGATGGCGACCGGGTCGGTGGCGGAGATCAGCGCGCCGAACAGCAACACGACAATGAAGGGCGCCTCCAGGCCAATCGCCCACAAGCCCCAGTAGCCAGCGAAGGCAATAAAAAATGCCGAAACCAGCAGGCCGGCGATGGCAAGCGCGGAAATGGCGCCGATATTTTCGCTGATCCTGCGGATGTTCATGTTGAAGGCGGATTCAAAAATCAGGATGGGCAGAAAAATGAAAAACAGGATTTCCGGCGTCAGCTGGAAACTGGTGATATAGGAAAAGGCCGGCACCTTGCTCAGGGGGATGAGCAGGAGGCCGACCACCACCAGCAGCACGGAATAGGGTACGCGCATTTTCGGCGCGGCCAGATGGGTCAGGATGGACAGAAACAGCAGGGTGACGAGGGACAGGATGATCTGGACGGTCGAACTCATCTTTGGCGTGCCCTGAATTTTGTAATGGTGTTTCGCCCGGAAGGAAGCCTCCGTAACACATTCTACCTTGATGCTGCCTGTGTCCAATACAGGCCTTCCATGGTTTTCTGATCCAATCGTGTCTGTATGTAAAAACACGTACGTAAATCAACGAATTCCCCTGTTCCTCTGCATTCTCTACCATAGGCCCACGCCTATTCCATGAAGCTGCGCGTGCTGCGACATGAGGCTCCAGGATGCGCATCTGCATTTGACTGCGCGAAAAAATGGACAAAACCGGAACCATTCAAGCCGAAAAAACCAGGGAAATCTGGCTCGCCAGCCTGCCGCCGCACCAGGTGGAGAGCGCGCTGGCGCTCATGGAATCGCTGCCGGATTTGACTGTGAGGCGGCACCCCTCGGGGCATTGCGTCATTGTCACCTACGACATTCTTGATTATTCCCTCGAGGCGCTGGAAAGCCTGCTTGTTGCCACGGGGCATCGCCTGGAGATGGCTTTGCTGATCAAGATCAAACGTGCGATGGCCTATTACGGCGAAGCCTGTCTGCGCAGCAATCTGAATGTACCGGGCCGGGAGCGGCATTTACGCGATATCTATTCCAGCAAGCATACCCGTTCAAGCGATATGCGGAGAACGGGAAAAATCTATTACCAGTAGGGCTCCGCGCCCCTGAAGGAACACCAGCAATGTCGATCAAATCCCTGCCCATCATGAGGGCGGCAACCACCATCACGCCGCAAGCCAGCGTCGCCGAGGCATTGCAAATCATGCTCGCCAACCGGGTCAACCATGTCCCGATATGCGATGGCGAGCACTATCTTGGCTTGATCAGTGTTAACGACATCCTGCGGAAGCTGCTGCCAGCCGGGGTGCAAATGCCTCACGGCGTGCCCGATCTCAAGTTCGCGGGTGATGCCTCGCGCCTGCTGGGCTCTCACTTCCGCCACCTGCGCGAACAGAAAGCGACAGAAATTCTCAATCACACACCGCCGCTGGAGGACAGTTGTCCCCTGCTGGAGGCCGCGCTGTTGCTGAGCAAGAGCCCGACGCCCCTGCCGGTGGTGGATTCCACTGGAAAACTGCTGGGCATGCTGAGCCGTCGTGGCCTGCTTGAATATCTGCTCGGGGAGGCGGGGAAATAGCATGCACGCTGTGACGCCTTCCGTCAGCCAGGTGATATTCGGCCTGAGCCCGCTGCTGATTTCCGTGGCGGTTTTTCTGTTCACCTACGCCATCATCATCACCGAGAAGATCAATCGTTCCATTGTGGCCCTGCTGGGCGCGGGTTTGATGATTTTTACCGGGGTGCTACAGCAGAGCGAAGCCTTTGCCGGTATCGACTTCAATACCCTGGGCTTGCTCACCGGCATGATGGTGATGGTGGCGATCACGCAGAAAAGCGGCATATTCCAGTACGTCGCGATCATTGCAGCCAAAAAGGTCAAGGCCGAGCCTTGGGGCTTGCTGGTGATGTTGTCCATCGTTACCGCTGTGTTCTCGGCCCTGCTGGACAACGTCACCACGGTGCTGTTGATTGCGCCGGTGGCCTTGCTGATCACTGACGCGCTGCGCATCAATCCCTATCCCTTCCTCTTTTCCATCATTTTCGCCTCCAATATCGGCGGCACCGCCACGCTGATCGGCGACCCGCCCAACATCATGATCGGCTCGGCGGTGAAGCTGACGTTCAACGATTTTCTTTTCAACCTGGCCCCCATTGCAGCGGTGGTTTTCGCGCTCACCATGATTCCCATCTATTTCATCTGGGGGCGGAAGTTGTATGCGGCGCCCGAGGACCGCGAACAGGTGATGGCCTTTGACGAACGCGAAGCCATCACCGATGTGCGCCTGCTGAAAAAATCCCTTGCCGTGCTGTTTCTGGTCATCGTGGGATTCGTGTTTGCGCATGCCATTCATCAGGAGCCGGGCACCATCGCCATGTTCGGCGGCGCCCTGTTGCTGCTGCTCAATGCCATCGGCAAAAACTCCGAGGAGCAAGCCCATGAAACGCACAAGGTTTTCAGTGAAGTGGAATGGATCACCATCTTCTTCTTCGTGGGCCTGTTCGTGGTCGTGGCGGGGATAGAAAAGGCCGGCGTGATGGACATACTGGCGCACAAATTAATCGAATTGACCGGCGGCGACTTCGCCGCCACCGCCTTAACCATCCTATGGGTTTCGGCGGTGGCCTCGGCGCTGGTGGACAACATTCCCTTTGTCGCCACCATGATTCCGGTGATCCAGAACCTGGCGCCGGTCTTCGGCGCTGAAAACCTCGCCCCGCTGTGGTGGTCCCTCGCGCTCGGTGCCTGCCTGGGCGGCAACGGCAGCCTGGTCGGCGCCAGCGCCAACCTGGTGGTGGCCGGATTCGCCGAGCGCGCCGGCCAGCCAATCCGTTTCCTGCCCTTCATGCTGATGGCCTTCCCGCTGATGCTGGCGAGCATCGCCGTGGCCAGCCTGTACCTTTACCTGCGCTACCTCTAAACCGGATTGTAATCATGAGCAAACCGCTTTTCCTTGCCGCTCTTCTCGGGATCGGCCTAATTCAATTACCCGCCATAGCCTCGGCGTGCGAACTCGCTCCGGGTGCACAGTGCGAGGATGCCAAGCTGGTAGGGGCCAAGCTCCGGGGGAAAAACCTTGAGAAGGCGAATTTTGCCGGCGCCAACCTGAGTTTCGCCGCGCTTGCCAATGCCAATCTGAGCGGCGCCAATCTGAGCGGCGCCAATCTGAAACACGCCCGCCTGCGCGGCGCCAATCTCACCGGGGCCAATCTGGAAGGGGCGATCATGGATTACGCTGATCTGCGCGATGTACTCATGGAAGGAGCCAATTTGCGCAATGCCAGAATGACCAGAGTGGATCTCAAGCTGGCCGACCTGGAGAAAGCTGACTTTACTGGAGCCAATATGGGCCACGCCGACCTGAGCGGAGCCGATCTCGAAAGTGCGGTTTTGCGCTCAGTTTCCCTGGTTTCGGCCCATATCGTTCTGGCCAACCTGAAGCACGCGGATTTCACTGGCGCCAACATGAGCGACGCCTATTTGCACGGCTCTCTGCTGAAAGGTGTCATCTGGATTGATGGGCGGAGCTGCAAGGCCGGCTCAATCGGCATGTGCCGATAATTTTCGCGCCCCTGGGAGCGCTCAATACAGGCTTTATCCTTCATCTGGACGGAAAAACTTGCCTGTTTGATTTCAATCATGTAAATCTTGCCTTCTCTGTTCATTGTAGAAGGCTCAAGTCGTGGAATCCTCCGCTTCGATCGAACTCGCCAAACACGTCCTGCTGGTATTCGGCATCATCCTTGCCCTGGGCACGTTTTCCGGGCTGTTGGCGCGGCTGGTGCGGGTGCCGGATGTGGTGGTGTTCCTGCTGGTGGGGATGCTGCTGGGCCCCGGCGTTATCGGGCTGGTCGACATCAAGGCCGACTCCGCCGTCAACCAGCTGATCCTGATCTTCGGCTCCAGCTATATCCTGTTCGACGGCGGCGCCTCGATCCGGCTCAAGGTGCTGAAGGAGGTCTGGATTACTGTTGTCGTCATTGCAACCATCGGTATCCTGATCTCTGCCGTCATCACCGGTGTGGCCGCTTACTACATTCTGGGCGTGCCGGCGATCGTGGCGCTGTTGCTGGGGGCGGTCATCGCTTCCACCGATCCCGCCACGCTGGTGCCGGTATTCAAGCAGATCCGGATCAAGGAGCGGGTGGCGCAAACGGTGATGACCGAATCCGCCTTCAACGATGCGATGGGCGCCATCATTACCTTTACCATCCTGGGCGTGGCGATGGGGGCGGGCGAGTTCTCCGCCGGCGACGCCCTGCTCGACCTGCTCA
The DNA here is from genome assembly GCA_041651995.1 of Sulfuricella sp. Classification (NCBI taxonomy): domain Bacteria; kingdom Pseudomonadati; phylum Pseudomonadota; class Betaproteobacteria; order Nitrosomonadales; family Sulfuricellaceae; genus Sulfuricella; species Sulfuricella sp. Next base: position 20,254 of record JBAZID010000008.1, read on the forward strand.
AGCAATCCGTGCTGGGTATCCTGATCGGCGGCATCCTGGGCTATCTTGCCATCCTGCTGATTGCGCATGAAAAATACGGCTTCCTCGCCGAATACGCCCCGGTGGTCACCCTGATGGCGGTGATCGGCGCCTACATGAGCGCGGACGGGCTGCATTCGAGCGGCTTCATGGCGGTATTCGTGTTCGGCATCATGATCGGCAACCAGGAAACATTCGGCTTGCAGCGCGCGCATCATGATGAAAAGATTCTCGAAGACTACATCATGACCACGGCGCTGATCATGCGCATGTTCATCTTCATTCTGCTCGGCGCGCAGGTCGATTTCGCCCTGATGAACCAGTATTTGCTGGGCGGCGCGGCGGTGGTGGCGATCTTCATGCTGGTGGGGCGGCCGGTGACGGTGTTCCTGTGCGCTGGCCCGGACCGGCGCGCCAAGTGGAGCCGCAACGAGTTGCTGTTCATGTGCTGGACGCGGGAAACGGGTGTGATTCCCGGCGCCCTGGCCGGCCTGCTGCTGGGCATGAAGGCGCCGGGAGCGGAAATCATCGCCTCGGTGACCTTCATCGCCATTCTCATGACCATCCTGATCCAGGCCACCACCACCAAGTGGCTGGCCGGGAAGCTGGGGCTGCTGCTGGAACAGGACGCCGCCGCCAAATAAAGGAGCTGGTACCATGGCTGCACCCAATTCGCTGATTCAAGCCACGGCCGACCACCTCCGCCGCCACGCCCCATTCGACCGGATGGAGCGATCCGACCTGGAGTGGCTATCCACCCGTCTCGAAATCGGCTACTACGCCCAGGGCGAAGTCGTCCTCTCACCCGACCAGGGCGAAGCCCCCACCTTCTACATCATCAAACAAGGCGTGGTCCAAGGCGAACAAGGCGTCGTCCAGGCCCAGGACGACAGCGCCTGGCTCGAACTGCACGAAGGCGAATGCTTCCCGCTCGGTGCCCTGCTCTCCAAACGGCCCGTCACCAGCACCTACCGCGCCCGGGACGACCTCTTCTGCTACCAGCTCAGCGCGGCCGACTTCCACCAGCTCACCCGCCAAAGCGCCGCCTTCCACGACTTCTGCACCCGACGCATCGCCAACCTGCTCGAACAATCCAAACACATCATCCAGGCCCAATACGCCCAGACCAGCAGCACCCAGCAATCCATGAACAGCCCGCTGTCCGCCATCATCCGGCGCCAACCCGTCACCTGCACCCCCGCCACCCCCATCCGGGCAGTCCTGCAAACCCTGCACGACCAAGGCATCGGCGCCATGATCGCCGTAGACAACGGCACCCCGGCCGGCATCCTCACCCTGCACGACGTCCTCAACCGCATCGCCCTCCCCGGCATCGACCTCGACCAACCCATCCTCGGCATCATGAGCACCCAGCTCACCACCCTCCCGCCCCAGGCCCTCGCCTACGAAGCCGCCCTCGCCATGGCCCGGCACGGCATCCGGCACGTCCTCGTCACCGAACAGAACCAACTCATCGGCATCATCTCGGAAAAAGACCTCTTCACCCTGCAACGGGTCGGCCTGAGACAAATCAGCAGCGCCATCCGCAACAGCCAGAACCACGACCAGCTCAAACAAAGCGCCCGGGACATCCGCCAGCTCGCCCACAACATGCTCGCCCAGGGCGTAGCCGCCGAACAGCTCACCCAATTCATCTCCACCCTCAACGATCTCCTCACCCAGCGGCTCATCGAACTCGAATGCCAGGCGCAAGGCCTCGAACAGAGCGAACTATGCGAACTCGGCGTCTGCTGGCTCGCCCTGGGCAGCGAAGGGCGCTACGAACAGACCCTCAACACCGACCAGGACAACGGCATCATCTTCACGGTACCGGAGGGCAAGACGGCGGACGAAATCCGAAACACGCTATTGCCGCTGGCGGCACGCATCAACGTCGCGCTGGACGCCTGCGGCTTCCCCCTGTGCCAGGGCGGGATCATGGCCTCCAATCCGAAGTGGTGTCTGAGTCTGGAGGAGTGGAAGGGGACCTTCTCGGAGTGGATCGAGCACGGTGACCCGGATGCCCTGCTGAACAGCACGATCTTCTTCGATTTCCGCCCCTTGTGGGGCAACACAGCGCTGGCCGAAGCCCTGCGCGCCTGGCTGATGCCGCATGCCGCAGCCAACCCCCGTTTCCTCCACCAGATGGCGGCCAATGCCTTGCGCAACCGTCCGCCGCTGGGGATAGTGCGCGACTTCGTGGTGGACGGCGGCACGCTGGACCTGAAGCTCAACGGCGTCTCGCCCTTCGTCGACGCCGCGCGCATCTTCAGCCTGGCGGCCGGTGCTGCTGCGACCAATACGGCGCAGCGGCTCCGGCTTGCCGCGCCTGCATTGAAGATTCCTGCCGCCGAAGTGGAGGGCTGGATCGTTGCGCTGCATTTCATCCAGTTGCTGCGCCTGCGCCGTCAGCACGAGTTCTCCGGCACGGCAGAGGAGGGGGCGGGCAACCGCATCAACCCGGACCAGCTCAACGATCTCGACCGGCGCATCCTGAAAGAAGCTTTCCGCCAGGCGCGCAAGCTGCAGGCGAGACTGGCGATGGACTATCATCTGTGAAGCGGAAAAACACGATTAACCACGGAGAACACGGAGGGCACGGAGAAAGGCGGCATGTGTTTTTTTATGGCTCCACCCCAAGAGGGAATGCAAAACATTACGCAAGCCATAGCGATGGTTTTTACTCCGTGTTCTCCGTGCCCTCCGTGGTTACCGAAGTAAGGTTTTAGATGAACTGGCTGAGCGGAATTTTTGGTGGCAAACCCCAGCTGACTCCCGATCAGGCATCCCGCCTGGCGGCCTGGCGGGCCCTGCCGGAAAAGCTGGCGGCGGCGGAACTGGACAGCGCGCGCCTGGTGGTGGTGGACGTGGAAACCAGCGGGCTTATCCTGAGCCGGGACTGGCTGATCGCCATCGGCGCGGTGGCGGTGCAGGGCGGCCGGATAGCGGTCGGCGACAGTTTCGAGGTGGTGTTGCAGCAGGAAGCGGCCAGCCACAAGGAAAATATCCTGATCCACGGCATTGGCGGCAGCGCCCAGACCGGCGGCATGCCGCCGCGGGAGGCCCTGCTGGCTTTCCTGGAATTTCTTGGCAAGGACCCGCTGGTGGCCTTTCACGTGACTTTCGACGAAACCATGATCAAGCGTGCCATGAAGCGGTTTCTCGGACTCGACTTCAAACTTCCCTGGCTCGACCTTGCCTATGCCATGCCGGGGCTCAATCCGCCCTTGGCCAAAAAGTATCGCGCGCTTGACCACTGGCTGAACCATTTTCATATCCACAACTATGCGCGCCACAATGCCATGGCCGATGCGCTATGCACCGCGCAGCTGTTGCTGATCGCCATGGAGCAGGCGCGCCGGCAGCGCATTACCCATTATCGCGGCATGATGGATCTGGAGAAGGCCCAGCGCTGGGTGAGCTGGGAAGGCTGAGTGCGCAAGGTTACAAAATCTTTACCAATGCGAGCATTCGGTCCTATACTCGATCCGGCAAGTCCGATGTAAACAGGTAGCAAGGCAGTCCGGGGGATTCAATAAAACCAATAGCGCCCCAGTCCTAAATTAAAACAATAGGAGGCTTTCATGGAGTTGACCGAAAAACACAAGGAGTATTGGCAAAGAAACCTGCGTGTGACGGCGATACTGCTGTCGATCTGGTTTGTCGTGACCTTCGTCTTCAGCTATTACGCCCGGGAGATGAACGAAATCTCCTTTCTGGGCTTTCCGCTGGGGTTCTACTTTGGGGCACAGGGGTCATTGATCATTTACGTCCTGATCATCTGGTTTTACGCCCGCTACATGAACAAGCTCGACACCGAATACGGCGTCCATGAAGGGGAGGAGTGATCATGGCGACCCAAAGCCAATCCGCATTCAACGCGCAGCTGAAGAAGTTCTACGGTTTCTACACCGGCGGCTTCATCGGTTTTGTCGTCATCCTGGCCATCCTTGAACAGATGGGCGTGCCCAACAAGTATCTCGGTTACATCTTCCTGGTTGCCACCATCGGCCTCTATGCCGGCATCGGCATCATGTCCCGCACCGCCGACGTGTCCGAATATTACGTCGCGGGCCGCCGCGTACCGGCCTTTTTCAATGGCATGGCGACCGGCGCGGACTGGATGTCGGCGGCCAGCTTCATCGGTATGGCCGGCACCCTGTATGCCTCCGGCTACGACGGCCTGGCCTTCGTCATGGGCTGGACCGGCGGCTACTGCCTGGTGGCCCTGTTCCTCGCGCCCTACCTGCGAAAATTTGGCCAGTTCACCATTCCGGACTTTCTCGGCGCGCGCTACGGCGGCAACATTCCGCGCACCATCGGCGTGATCGCCGCGATTATCTGCTCCTTCACCTACGTGATCGCGCAGATCTACGGCGTGGGGCTGATCACCAGCCGCTTCACCGGGCTGGAGTTCCAGATCGGGGTGTTTGTCGGCCTCGCCGGCATCCTGGTGTGCTCCTTCCTCGGCGGCATGCGCGCGGTGACCTGGACCCAGGTGGCGCAGTACATCATCCTCATCGTCGCCTACATGATCCCGGTGGTGTGGCTGTCGGTGCAGCATACCGGCAACCCGATCCCGCAGATCGCCTACGGCCAGGCGCTGCAGAAGGTGACGGAGAAGGAAAAGGAGCTGAACGACCCCAACACCGTGCTGGGCAAGGCCGAGGCCGAAGTCCGCGCCATTTACAAGCAGAAGCAGGAAGATGCGGAAGGCAAGCTGAAATCACTGGAAGCCGGTGGCGCAGCTTACCTGGCGGAAGAGAAAGCCAGGGTCGAAATGAAACTGGCCGGCCTCAAGTCCGATCCGGCGCCTGATGCCAAGGCAATCGAGGCAGCGGAAAAAGCCGTCAAGGATTTCCCTGCCGACCCGGTCAAGGCCAAGGAAGCATGGAAGAAAGCGGCGGATGGCGCCAAGGCCAAGGCGGCTCCGGTCAAGGCCCATGCCGAGCCGTTCGCGGGCAAGGGTGCCGAGGCGAAGCTGCGTAAGAGCAACCCCGAAGCCACGCCGGAAGAAATCGCCAAGGCCCGGGCCGAGGATGACGCGGAGAGCAACAAGAAGCGCAAGAACTTCCTCGCCCTGGTGTTGTGCCTGATGGTAGGCACCGCCGCGTTGCCGCACATCCTGATGCGCTACTACACCACGCCAAGCGTGAAGGAAGCGCGCCAGTCGGTGTTCTGGTCGCTGTTCTTCATCTTCCTGCTGTACTTCACCGCACCGGCCCTGGCGGTGCTGGCGAAATTCGACATTTACCACCTGCTGGTCGGTTCGAAATTCTCTGAACTGCCGGGCTGGGTCAGTGCCTGGGCGGCGGTGGACAAAACCCTGATGAGCATTACCGACCTCAACAAGGACGGCCTGGTGCAACTGGCGGAAATCACTATCGGCAACGACCTGATCGTGCTGGCCACCCCGGAAATCGCTGGCCTGCCCTATGTGATCACGGGCCTGGTGGCGGCGGGCGGTCTGGCGGCGGCGCTTTCCACGGCCGACGGTCTGCTGCTGACCATTGCCAACGCCCTGTCGCATGATGTCTATTACAAGATGATCGACCCGCATGCGCCGACCACTCGCCGTCTGGCGGTGTCCAAGGGCCTGTTGCTGGTGGTGGCGATCTGCGCGGCCTGGGTGACTTCGCTCAAACCGGGCGACATCCTGTTCCTGGTCGGCGCGGCATTCTCGCTGGCGGCATCCGGCTTCTTCCCGGCGCTGGTGCTGGGTGTGTTCTGGAAGCGCGCCAACCAGCTGGGGGCGATTATCGGCATGCTGGGTGGCCTGGGGGTGTGCATGTACTACATGTACATGACTTACCCATTCTTTGGCGTGAATGCTGCCAAGTGGTGGGACATCGACCCGATCGCCGCCGGGGTATTCGGCATCCCGCTCGGCATCATCGGCGTGATCGTGGGCAGCCTGATCAGCCCGGCGCCAAGCAAGGAAGTGCAGGAACTGGTGGATCACGTGCGCTACCCCAACCTGGAAGGGCATGCTGCCAAGGCAGCGTGAGTTTCCCTTTCACGGTAATGAACAAGGCCCGCGCAAGCGGGCCTTGTTCATTTGGGCGGGAGATAAGCTAAACGGCCAAATCCTGCACCAGGTGCGCGAGGTCAGCCCGCTCCGCTTCCTGGATCAGGCGCCGCGTCATGACGGGGTCGAAGCGCAGCAGGTGGTGCACGACTTCCTTTACCTTGCCGGGCTGGCGGCAGTGGTGATAGGCCATGCCGAGCGCGTACCAGGCGTGGCCGTTCATGGGCTGTAGTTCCGCCGCGCGGGCGAGCGCGGTGGCGGCTTCCTCGTGCTGGCCAAGGGTGGCATGCGCCATGCCCATGCCATACCAGGCCCGGTCGAGCGTGGGCTTGAGGCGCGCGGCTTCGCGGAATGCCTCGATGGCAGCAGGCTTGTCATGGGCCTGATCGCGGATGAAACCGAGGTTGAACCAGCTCTCGGCATCGCCAGGCTTGAGGCGCAGCACGTGCAGGTAATAGCCGGCCGCCTGCTCGTGTTCATGCCGTGCCGCATGGAGGTAAGCCAGGCATTTTGCGGCCTGGGCGAAATCCGGATCGGCGCGCAAGGCCTCACGGTATGCTTCAATGGCGGGCTGCGGACGCTTCAGGATTTCAAACAGGAGTCCGCGCAGATAATGGCGCCACGGGTCAAATTTCATGCAGGGTGACTCCTCTATCCGATACAATCCGGAACGGTTGGCCAGGGGGAAATTCAGGCATGGTTCAAATGGATCTGTTTTTGCTGAGCGCGCTGCGGGCGATTGTCGAAGTCGCCGGATTCGCGCTGCTGGGCCAGGGGTTGCTGGCCGTGCTGGCCGGCAAGGCGCGCCAGCAGAATTTCGTTTACCAGCTGTTTCAGGTGGTGACGCGCCCGGTTATCAGGGTGGTGCGCTTCATCACGCCGCGCTTCATTCTCGACCAGCATATGCCCCTGGTAAGCTTTTTCGTGCTGATTTGGCTGTGGGTTGCGCTGGCGTTCGCCAAGCGCTATTTGTGCAACCTGCACGGCCTGAGTTGCTAGGTGGGGTACGCACTAGCCAGTTCAGTGCCCTTTATGCGGTCGTAGTAGCGGCCGCGGTAAAGCAGGCGGCGGCAGTTTTCGTCGTCGCTGAACGAGGCACGGTCGTGCAGCACGTTGTTGCAGATCAGGCCCATGCCTGGTTCCAGGCGGCCATGGAAGATGAAGGGCGAATCACTGTTCAATAGCTGGTCGAGGAAAGCGACAGCAGCCTCCACCATGGGTGTTTTTTTCCAGTGGATGCTGCGGGTGCGGGCGGTGTAGCGCATGTGCAGGTCGCCGCTGGCAGGATGCAGGGAAAACACCGGACCGGTTTCGTCCGCTCGCGCAATGCCGTCTTCATCCATGCGCGCGGGGATGGTCATGGCGTCAGGCTCCATCAGGGCGCGAATATAGTCTGGATTGGCATCGCGTAGCAGGATGTAGGCGATTTCATGATCCAGCAAGCCGTTTTCACCACCGCTGGCCGCGCTGCCTACGCAATGTAGCTGCAAGCCCCATATCTGGCGCTCGCGCGGGTTGTAATAGCCGTCTGTATGCCATTTGATGGGGCGATCCGTATAGGGGATGTAATGCTGGTGCTCGCCGCTGGCATGGACCGCGAGCGAGGTGATGCCGTCATCGTCCGCCAGCATGTTGCGGTCCAGTCGCTCGAGGCCGAACTGATGACCGAGCTGACGCGTGATTTCCTTATCCGCCACGCTTCCCAGCGGGCTGGCGTAAAGTGCCATGTTGGCCTTGCGGCAGCGTGCCAGTATGGCTTCATGCTCGTCCGGGGTCAGTTGGCGCGGATCGCTGACCTGCACCACCAGATCAGCGAGGCTGGCGGGGTAGTTTTCCAGCTTGCGGCTGCGCCAGTTCTGGTAATCAGCATCGTTGTCGAGCGCGAAGGGGTTGAAGCGGAGTGGATTCATGGCAACCTCGAATAGCGTGGAACTTGTCTGCCGGGCAGTATACCCGCCTTTATGGAAGCGTTAAAGAAACGCCAGGGGCACGCCGGGCTTGTGAAATATTCATAAAATTTATGGCATGTACGATAAAATCCGGCACTGGCATGATGGTTGCTATATATAACTGACTGAATAAGCGCTTACTGGAATCAGAATGCTCGACTTTCTGCCTTTTGGCCGGAAAAAACAGACGCCCGCCGACCCCTTGAGCAATCTCAAGGGCGCTACCGTATGGATGCATGAATTGCCCATGGGCGATACGTTTGCGGCGCACGAAAAAGTGGTGCAGGCGCTACACGAGTTTAACGAAAAAGCCGAACAGCCCAGCCTCGACCGCTTGCATGTTCTGATGCATATCGATGAAGGCACTCAGGAGTTGCAGCACAGCCTGGTCCGGCAATATCTACTTAATCCCCGCATGTCACGGCAGATGGAGAGCCGTCTGTGGAATGCGATATTCGCCTTCAACTGGCAGATGGCGCGGGGATATCATGTTTTCATCATGTCTTATGTAGGGGGGCCGAACAATAGCGAGATCCGGCGTGACATTCCGCTGATCACGGCCCGTGCTGTCCGGCACTTTGCGATGCAGGCCAAGTGGCATTATTTCCGTTATGAAGCGATTGGCGCCAAGCTGTGGAAGCATGTTCACAATCTATATCGGCTGGCCGAATATGAGGAGTTCGACCGCAAGCACATGCGTCTTTACCCTCAATGTCAGCGCGATACCAGCTGCGCCGAGGAGTATCTGCAAATGTTGAGCCTCGATGTGCTCAACACCAACAGCCTGTTTCCAAAACAGATCGAGATGGTGGATCTGTGGCTGGATAGCTGGGCAGCGACGCTGAAGCTGGAAAAAAATCCTGATCCTGTGCGGCAGGTTTTCTGCGTCAATCTGGGTGAGGACAAGGGCCCGCGCAGGTTGCGCAATCCCGTTACGGACAATATGTTGCGTTGCTGGGGTAGTGATGAGTTGATGGTGCGGGTGGAGCAGATCCGGGATGCGCTGCGGAATGGCGAAACTCCGGCGAAACTCGGTCTGGGTGAGGACTGCCGCTTGCCCGCGTGCCTTGAATTTATCGACCGGATCGCCCAGCAGTGGTCGCCTTCCGGCACGGGCCGCGCAAGACGAAAGCAGGAGCGGGTTGCTAGGGTCAAGCTGATGGATGTGCTCAAGGATTATCTCGAAATCTGCGCCATGGTGAAGCAGGACAATGAAGCGTTGTCCCCAGGGCAGCAGGAAGATGAGCAGAAAGTCAAAATAAGCTATGAAGAAATGCTCGATGTGCGTCTGTACGGTTTTGTTACCCAGCGCACCCAGGCCAAACTGGAGAAGGCAAGGCAACAACAAGGTGGTGCTGCGCCACCCCAGACCGTGGCGCATCATGAACGGTGGTTGATGGAAAATGAAAGCACGACCGGGTTTGGGGCAACCGTAGATGCTGTCGAGAAGGACTGGATTCGTCTCGGCAAACTGGTTGGACTGAAACCGGAACGCAGCCACAACTGGGTGATCGGCGTGGTGCGGCGTCTCTCGATGCTGGAATCAGGGCAGCGCAATGTCGGTATAGAGGTGTTGTCCGGCAAACCGGTCACGGTCACGCTCAGGGCGACGAAACCTCGTCATAGTGGTTATACCATCGACGGTGTGGATGCCGTGAATATTGTGCTGCCGGTCAGCGCGCTCTACCTGGCTGCCAGTAGCGATGGAAAAGGCGGCGCCAGTCTGATTCTCGACAGCGTGGAATATGCGCCAGGCCGGCATTTCGAGCTGAGCGCGCGCAGTCGCAGCTACGCAATCGCTTTAGGCGAGATGATAGAAAAAGGGGATGACTGGCTGATGGCGAGTTTCGAGGTGTTGAAAAAGAATTAGCACAGCGGAAGGCTACAAAAAGAAAGGCCCCGTTTCCGGGGCCTAAAAATATTGAACAGAAACAAGCATCACACTTGCGTCATGATTGTAGCATGACATGCCGGCAAAAATAGTCTTTCATGACTATGCGGGGCAGCCTTTTTCTACCAGTGGGTTCAGCGCCCATCGGTTCGTTTTGCCAGGCCATGCTCCAGCGCAAAAGTCGCCACCTGAACCCGGTTATCAAATTCCAGTTTTTCCAGAATACTGCGCAGGTGATTGCGCACCGTGTTCTCGGAAAGGCCCAGCGTGTCGCCGATGGCGCGGTTGCTCAGGCCTCGCGCAACATGGCTGACTATTTCCAGTTCGCGCTGGGAAAGCCTGCGGGCAATGCTCGGGCCCAGTTCTCCGCGAGCGATTTTTTGCAAAATCTGCGCAGGGAAAACACTGTTCCCCTGTGAAACGGCAATAATGGAGCGAATGATCTGATCCGGCTCGCTTGATTTGAGCAGGTAGCCATCCACCCCTTTTTCCATCGCGTCACGAATCTCGTGGTCTTCCTCCGCCATGGTCAGCATGATGATTTTGATGTTGTGCTGATGAAGCTCGGGTACAAGATCGAGGCCATTCACCTCGCCCAGGGTGCGGTCGAGCAGGGCAACATCGGCATCTCCGCCTTGCTGCAACCATTCGCGGACATCGGCGGCGCTGGCGAATTGTGCGGAAACGGTAATTTCCGGATGATCTTCCAGCAGGTGCAGCAGTCCCTTGCGAAACAGGGGGTGGTCATCCACCAGAATGATCGAGAGGGGCATGGTCCGCCTTCCGCAATATCAGGCCTAGTTCTTGCCGCCGCGTTCCTGGCGGGCCTTTTTAATCAGATCATCAAGCACGGGCAGCAGCTTTTCATTGCTCCCGGTCTGGGAGGCGGAGGTCAGATATTTACCTTCGACCACCAGGGCTGGCACACCCGAAATGGCATAAGCGCGGGTAAGCTGCTTGGCGCGCTGGGCTTTGCCCTGCACGGCGAAGGAGTTATAGGTCTCCATGAATTTCTTGACATCCAGGCCGTTCTTTTCGACCCATTGCTGAAGGGTTTTTTCGTTGGTCAGGTCAAGGCGGTCGACATGCATGGCATTGAAAATGGCGGGATGCAGCCTGTCCAGCTGCCCCAGTGCTTCGGCAGCGTAAAAGAGGCGTGCAAGGATCAGCCATTTGTCGCTGAATACGGCGGGTATCCTGCGGAAGGTGACATCACCAGGCAGTTTCTTGACCCATGGAATCAATACCGGCTCCAGATCATGGCAATGCGGGCAGGCATAGGAGAAGAATTCCAGCACTTCGATATTCTTGCCGGTTTCAGTCGGCTGTGACGGCGAAACCAGAGTATATTGCTTGCCCAGTTCAAGTTCTGCCCGGGCCGATGCGCTCCACAGCAAGCCGATGCAAAGCGCGGCAAACATCATACGCAGAAATGCAAGATTCGTTTTCTTCACCAAAATTCTCCTAAAGTTTTATATGTGCGAGTAACTAGCGCGCCGTTGTCTGGTCATGCACTTTGACCAGGCTGGCGGTGATTCCATTTTGTGTCAGCGTGTCGCGTACCCGGTTCAAGCTCTCCACGTCGTCGTAGGGGCCGATCCGAACCCGGTGCCATACCCCCTTGTCCGGCACGGCCGCAGTCTGGATGCTGGCCTCGATTCCCATCAAGGCCAGCTTGGCCTTGAGGTTGTCGGCATCGGCTTCGTTCTGGAATGCCCCGGCTTGCAGGAAATACTGGCTTTTGGCCGCGCTTGCCGGATCCCGTTGTTTGATGTCTTTTTCAGTTGCGGGTTCCTCGGTGCCGGGCAGGATGGTATAAAAATCAAAGCGCGGCTTCTCGGCGTTCTTCGGTTTTTCGCTGAGGGTTTCCGCGGAAGGCCCCGGATCAGGCGTAACCTTTTCGCTGCCATTAATTGCCTGGGGTTGGCTGCGCTCCACGAACGGGCTTGGGCTTCCCTTGACGAAGATGGCCACGGCCAGCGCGATGGCAAGTCCGATAAACGTTCCGATGACGATGCCTGCCAGCATCGGGTTGCCTGGTTTTTTTGCTTGCCCTCTCGGGGTGGGTTTGTAGTCGCGGCTCACTACATTTTCTCCGGGCTGCTCACGCCGAGCAGTTTCAGACCGCTCCGGAACACCTCACGCGTTGCAGTGATCAGGGCCAGGCGCGCCAGCTTGACGGCCTCGTCCTCGACCAGGAATTGCTGGGCATTGTAGTAGCTGTGCAATTCACCGGCCAAATCCTTGAGGTAATAGGCGATCTGGTGCGGCGCGAACTCCCGCGCCGCATTTTCCAAAGTTTCCGGGTAAGCTTCCAGGCGCTGCAATAACGCCAGTTCGTGCGGAAGGCTGAGGCATGTCAAATCGGCCTGGGCGAGATCGTTGAGATCCCCATTCCACTGCTTGAGCACGCTGCAGATGCGGGCATGGGCATACTGGATATAGTAGACCGGGTTGTCGTTGCTCTGCGATTTGGCGAGTTCGAGATCGAAATCCAGGTGCTGGTCGCTCTTGCGCAATACATAAAAGAAGCGGCAGGCATCATTGCCCACTTCGTGGCGCAGTTCGCGCAAGGTGACGAAATCGCCGCTGCGCGTCGACATGGAAACCTTTTGCTCGCCGCGGTAAAGCACCGCAAATTGCACCAGCGCCACTTCCAGGCGCGATTCGTCCAGCCCCAGGGCTTGCAGCGCGCCATTGACGCGCGGGATGTAGCCGTGATGGTCAGCACCCCAGACGTTGATGATATGGTCGAAGCCGCGCTCGAATTTATTGAGGTGGTAGGCGATATCGGAAGCGAAATAGGTGTATTGGCCATTCTCGCGCTGCACTACACGGTCTTTTTCGTCACCAAAGGCCGTGGAGCGGAACCATAGCGCGCCGTCTTGCGGGTAGAGGTGACCGTTTTTTTTCAGCGTCTCGATTGCGCGCTGCACCAGGCCGCTGTCGAACAGCGATTTCTCAGAGAACCAGGTGTCGAAACTGACGCCGAATTCCATCAGGTCGTTGCGGCAGTCACCGAGCTGTTCGGTGAGAACGAAATCATGAATGTAGGCATAGTCGTCGCAGAGCAGCTTCTTGGCATTGGCGATCAGGCCATCGAGATGCGACTCGTTCTGCTGTTTGGCCCACTTCTCGTCCTGCTTCAGCTCTTCCTCGGTGGAGCGAGGCGGCACCCCTTCCAGCAAGGTCCAGGGTTGATGCACATAGCGGTCGCCATGCAGCCGCCTGATTTCACCTGCCATGTCGCGCACGTATTGGCCCTGATAGGCATTGGCAGGGAAGGGCACGTTGATGCCGTTAAATTCCAGGTAACGCAGCCAGGTGGACAGCGCCAGGATATCCATTTGCCGACCGGCATCGTTGATGTAGTACTCACGCTTGACCTCGAATCCTGCTGCCGCCAGCACATTGGAGAGGCTCATGCCAAAGGCGGCTCCGCGGCCATGGCCGACGTGGAGCGGGCCGGTCGGGTTGGCGGAAACGAATTCAACCTGGGTTTTTTTGCCTTTTCCCGCCTGGCTGCGGCCAAATTCAGGACCCTGTTGCAGGATCGTGCCAACAACGCGCTGCTTGGATGCCGCGCTGAGGTAAATATTGATGAATCCGGCGCCGGCTATTTCGGCTTTTTCGACCCAGGGCGAGGCGGGCAGCGCGTCCAGCAGAGCACTGGCGATTTCGCGCGGATTACGTTTAAGCGATCGCGCCAGTTGCATTGCCAGGTTGCAGGCGTAATCGCCATGCTGAACCTGCTTGGGGCGTTCAAGAACGATGTTGGCCTCGGTGGCCTCAGGAACAGCGATATGCAGTGCCTGGGTAAACAAATCAGTCAGATGCTGTTTCAAGTCAATATCCCAAGACAAGCGGTAAAGCCGCATATTCTAAAGCTTTCTTCGTGCAGCGGCTAGAAATCCAGCGGGTCCACATCCAGCGACCAGCGCACTTGGCGCGCCTTGATTTCCGTCAACGCCCCGTTCCAGTGATGCAGGAAGTGCTGCAAATCGCGGCGTGAGTCCGCCTGCACCAGCAACTGGGCGCGTTCGCGCCCGGCGAGGCGGGCCATGGGGGCGGGCACGGGGTCGTAAAGCGTGACCGCGCCGGAAACCGGCGCGGCCAGTTTTTTTGCCTGGCGCAGGAACGCCAGAGACGTTTCCAGCTGCGTTGCCTCGGCGCGCAGCAGGGCCTGGTGGCAGAAGGGGGGGAAGCCGGCCTGCTTGCGCTCCGCCAGCTGATCTTTGGCGAAGGCCTCGTAGTCCTGGCGGCGCAAGGCCTCGAACAGGGGATGATCGGGGAACTGGGTCTGGATCAGCACCGTGCCCGGCTCGGCGGCGCGCCCGGCGCGCCCTGCAACCTGCATCAGCTGGGCGAAGAGGCGCTCTGCCGCGCGGAAATCGGCACTGTACAGCGCGCCATCCACATTGAGTGCGCCGACCAGGGTGAGGCGCTTGAAATCATGGCCCTTGGCTAGGATCTGGGTGCCGACCAGAATATCCACGCGCTCCTCGTGCACTTCCTGCAGCATTTCCTTGAGGGCGTGCTTGCGTCGCGTGCTGTCGCGATCGATGCGCAGGATGCGGGCGGCGGGGAAATGCTGCGCCAGGGCGTCTTCCAGGCGCTGCGTGCCTTGCCCCAGGGGGGCAAGGTCGGGATTGCCGCAACCCGGGCAGGCGCGCGGAATGCGTTCTTCGTGGCCGCAGTGGTGGCAGCGCAGGTGCCGCTCGCGCAGATGCACCACCAGCCGGCTGGAGCAGCGCGGGCAGGGGGCCAGCCAGCCGCACTGGTTGCACATCAGAACCGGCGCATAGCCGCGCCGGTTGATGAATACCAGGCTTTGCCGGCCTTGTTCGAGGTTCTCGGCCAGTGCCAGAAGCAGCGTGGCAGACAGCCCATCCTGCGGTTTCTCGCTGCGCATGTCCACGCAACGAATGGCGGGCAGTTGTGCTTCTTCAACCGCGCGCCGGGTCAGGCGCAGCAGGCGGTAACGTCCTTCAAGGGCGTTATGGTAGCTTTCCAGCGCGGGCGTGGCGGAGCCGAGCAGGATGGGAATGTTGCGCTGCTTGGCGCGCGCCACCGCCATGTCACGCGCACTGTAGCGCAGTCCGTCCTGTTGTTTGAACGAGTTGTCGTGCTCTTCGTCCACGATGATGAGGCCCAGTTCCGGCAGGGGGGTGAACACGGACAGCCGTGTGCCGAGGACGATGCGAGCCTGTCCGGACTGGGCCAGCAGCCAGTGGTGCAGGCGCTCGCTGTTATTGAGACTGCTGTGCAGGCTGACCACGGGCACGCCGGGGAAGCGGGTCTGGAAGCGCGCTTCCAGTTGTGGCGTGAGGTTGATCTCCGGCACCAGCACCAGCACCTGCCGGCCTTGCTCCAGTTGCTTTGCGGTCAGGCGCAGATAGACCTCGGTTTTGCCGCTGCCGGTGATGCCCAGCAGCAAGGAGGCCGAGAAACCCGCAGGTGCGGACGCGAAGCCAGCAATCACGGCGGCCTGTTCCGGGTTGAGCGCGGGCAATTCCTGGGGCACACCCGGGATGGCTGGAATTGACTGACTGGTGCGGACTTCCTGCTGCTGTGCGATCCAGCCCGCCGCAAGCATTTCCTTGAGATGCTTGCTCGCACCGGGTGAGAGGGCAAGCAGTATTTCCCGTGCAGTAGCCGGGGCCAGGCTCAGTTGAATCAGCAGTTTGCGCTTTACTATTGAGCGCGAGGGCAGTGCGTCCGGCTTTGGCGCGGCTTCGCTCAATGCGTAGCTGATCTGGCTGGGCAGCGCGGCGGCCTTGCCGCAACGCAGGCGTTGCGGCAAGGCCGTGAAGATCACTTCGCCCAGCGGGTGATGGTAATAATCTGCGCAAAAATGCAGCAACTTGAGGATGTCCGGCGAAAGTGCCGGCACATCCCGGAACACTTCCAATACCGGCTTGATTTGCGCAGCGGGATAATCCGAATGGCTGGCAAGGGCGATAATCATGCCCACCATTTTTCTGCGCCCGAAGGACACCAGTACCCGCCGGCCCACATCCTCCGCACATATTCCATCTGCCCGGTAGTCAAACAGGGTATCGAGGGGAACATCAAGGGCGATTTTGAGTATGTGGGTCATTTGAAGACCCTAAATTGGCGTAAACATTTCAAGTCGAATATACAAATAAGGTAGTAACTTACTGTAGTGAGAGCGCTTTTTAAGTTGCCCACAGAGTCTGTGGATAACTCTGTGGGTAATGCGCTGCCAAGTAGAATAATTGCTTGGTAGAAAAGGACTTTTTACTTTCGTGCAGTCCATGGGCAGTTGTTATAAATCGATATATAACAAATGGTTAGAATAAATCCCCAATAATTTGGGGATTATTCTATTGACGAGGAGAGTTTTTTTAGGGCTGTGCATAAATCGGCACAAATAGCGCCCTGAACAAGCCTAGTTGTGGTATGGGCGGCTCAACTCGTGCACTGCTTCGACCAGCGCGGCTGCGTTCTCTGGCGGGGTGAACTGTGAAATGCCGTGGCCGAGGTTGAAGACGTGGCCGGAACCCTTGCCGTAGGAAGCCAGAATTTTGCCCGTTTCAGCACGAATAACTTCAGGGTTGGAGAACAGCACGGTAGGATCGATATTACCCTGCAGCGCTACCTTGTCACCCACGCGGCGGCGAGCTTCGCCAATATCTATCGGCCAGTCCAGGCCAACGGCATCGCAACCGGTATTGGCGATGCTTTCCAGCCATAAACCGCCGCCCTTGGTGAACACGATGACGGGAATCTTGACGCCATCTTTTTCGCGCGTCAGGCCGCTGACGATTTTTTCCATGTAAGCCAGGGAGAACTCGTGGTAGGCCGCGTGGCTGAGCGCACCGCCCCAGGAATCGAAAATCATCACTGCCTGGGCGCCGGCCTCGATCTGGGCGTTGAGGTAGGTGGTGACAGCCTGGGCGTTGATGTCGAGGATGCGATGCAGCAGGTCGGGGCGGCTGTAGAGCATGGTCTTGATCAGCGTGAAATCGCTGCTGCTGCCGCCCTCCACCATGTAGCAGGCCAGCGTCCACGGGCTTCCGGAGAATCCGATGAGCGGCACGGAGCCATCCAGCGCCTTGCGGATCTGCGTTACCGCGTCCATCACGTAGCGCAGATGCACGTTGGGATCGGGCACGCTGAGATCACGGATTTCCCACTCATCGCGCAGCGGGCGCTCGAATTTCGGGCCTTCGCCCTGGGAAAAATACAGGCCCAGGCCCATGGCATCGGGGATGGTGAGAATGTCGGAAAACAGGATCGCGGCGTCGAGGGGAAAGCGCGCCAGCGGTTGCAGCGTCACTTCGGTGGCCAGGTCGGGGTTTTTGCACAGCGACATGAAGTCGCCGGCCCGCTCGCGGGTCTTGTTGTATTCCGGCAGATAGCGCCCGGCCTGGCGCATCATCCAGACCGGGGTGTATTCGGTCGGCTGGCGCAGCAGGGCGCGCAGGAAAGTGTCGTTTTTCAGTTTGCTGGGCATCTTGTAACCTTTTAAAGTCCCCAAGCCATCGCCCGCAAGCGATTCGAGGGGGGTAAATTACTTGGGCAAATCAGAGCAACCCATCAGGTATTCATCGACGGCCCGTGCGGTCTGGCGCCCTTCGCGTATGGCCCATACCACCAGCGACTGGCCGCGGCGCATGTCGCCCGCGGCAAATACCTTGTCCACCGAGGTCTGGTAGCAGCCAGCACCCTCCGTTGCGGCCCTGGCGTTGCCGCGGCCGTCCTTTTCCACGCCGAAGGCATCCAGCACTTTTTGCACCGGGCTGACGAAGCCCATTGCCAGCAGCACCAGATCGGCCTGCAGCTCGAATTCGCTGCCGGGGATTTCGAGCATCTTGCCGGCACTCCATTCCACGCGCACGCAGCTCAACTTCTCGACCTTGCCATTGGCGCCGAGGAAAGCCTTGGTGGTGACCGACCAGTCGCGCGTGCAGCCTTCTTCCTGCGAGCTGGAAGTGCGCAGCCTGAGCGGCCAGTTGGGCCAGGTCAGCGCCTTGTCTTCCTGCTCGGCAGGGCGCGGCATCACCTCGATCTGGGTGACCGAGAGTGCTCCCTGGCGGATCGAGGTGCCCACGCAGTCGGAGCCGGTATCGCCGCCGCCGATCACCACCACATGCTTGCCGGTAGCCAATATCTGCTGGGACAGCACATCGCCGGCAACCACCTTGTTCTGCTGTGGCAGGAATTCCATGGCGAAATGCACGCCCGGCAGTTCCCGTCCCGGCACAGGCAAGTCGCGGGCCTGCTCGGCGCCGCCGCTCAGCACCACGGCGTCGAAGCCGTCCATGAGCTGCTGCGCGGGCACCTGTTCGCCGGCCTGCTGATTGACGCGGAATTCCACGCCCTCCGCGCGCATCTGTTCGATACGGCGGTCGATGTGCGATTTCTCGAATTTGAAATCGGGGATGCCGTAGCGCAACAGTCCGCCGATGCGGTCGTTCTTTTCGAACACCACCACGTCATGTCCGGCGCGCGCCAATTGCTGCGCACAGGCCAGTCCGGCGGGACCGGAGCCGACGATGGCGACTTTCCTGCCGCTTTTCTTCGCGGCCGGTTGTGGCACGACCCAGCCTTGCTCCCATCCCTTGTCGATGATCGCGTGCTCGATGGACTTGATGCCCACCGCATCGTTGTTGATGTTCAGCGTGCAGGCTGCCTCGCAGGGTGCGGGGCAGACGCGGCCGGTGAATTCGGGGAAGTTGTTGGTGGAATGCAGCACGTCCAGCGCCCTTCTCCAGTCATCTCCCTTGCCCCGGTACACCAGGTCATTCCAGTCCGGAATGATGTTGTTGACCGGGCAGCCGCTGGTGCAGAAGGGGATGCCGCAGTCCATGCAGCGCGCGCCCTGGATGGCGGCCTGCTCGTCCGTCAGGTGTTGCACGAATTCGCGGTAGTTTTTCACGCGCTCCGCGACCGGAAGGCTCGCCTCGTCCTGGCGCTGCAATTCCATGAATCCGGTAGGCTTGCCCATTTATGCAACCTCCTTTGCCTTGGCCTGCTGCGTTGCGATTCCCTGCAAGGCGCGGCGATATTCGGTGGGCATGACCTTGACGAACTTCGGCAGATAGCTTGCCCAGTTGTCGAGGATTTCCTTCGCGCGCGCGCTGCCGGTGTAGCGCAGGTGTTTTTCGATTTTTCCGCGCAGCGCCGCTGCGTCGGCCTTGCCCAGGTGATTGAAGTGCACCCGGCCATGCGTCCCCACGTCGCCGGTTTCGCTGGCGGCCGCCTCTTCCGGGATCGGCTCCAGCTGTACCATGGACAGGTTGCAGCGGCGTTCGAAGCTGCCGTCCTCGTCGAGCACGTAAGCCACGCCGCCCGACATGCCGGCGGCAAAATTGCGGCCGGTCTGGCCCAGCACGATGATCATGCCGCCGGTCATGTATTCGCAGCCGTGGTCGCCCAGGCCTTCCACTACAGCGACGGCTCCTGAATTGCGTACCGCGAAGCGCTCGCCCGCCACGCCGCGGAAATAGCATTCCCCGCTGGTCGCGCCGTACAGCACGGTGTTGCCGACGATGATGTTGTCTTCCGCCACGATCGGGCAATCCGCGGGCGGCATCACCACGATGCGGCCGCCGCACAGGCCCTTGCCGACATAGTCGTTGCCCTCGCCGGTCAGCTCGAAGGTGACGCCATGGGCGAGGAAGGCGCCGAAGCTCTGCCCTGCCGTGCCGGTCAGTTTTACCGTGATGGTGTCGTCAGGCAGCCCGGCCTGGCCGTAGCGTTTCGCCACCTCGTGCGACAGCATGGTGCCGGCGGTGCGGTTGGCGTTGCCGATAATGCTGTTGATCACCACTGCCTGGCGGTTTTCCAGGGCGGCCGTGGCTTGGGCGATGAGCTGGTGGTCCAGCGCCTTGTCCAGGCCGTGGTCTTGTGCCTCGGCGTGGAGGCGCGCCACGCTGGCCGGCATGGCCGGCTGATGGAAGATTTTGGAGAAGTCCAGCCCCTGGGCTTTCCAGTGCGCGATGCCGTGTTTCATGTCGAGCAGGTCGCTGCGGCCGATCAACTCATCGAACTTGCGGATGCCCATCTGCGCCATGAGCTCGCGCACTTCCTCGGCAACGAAGAAGAAGTAGTTCACCACGTGCTCGGGCTGGCCGGTGAATTTCCTGCGCAGCGCCGGGTCCTGGGTTGCCACGCCCACCGGGCAGGTGTTGAGGTGGCACTTGCGCATCATGATGCAGCCTTCCACCACCAGCGGCGCGGTGGCGAAGCCGAATTCGTCCGCGCCCAGCAAGGCGCCGATCAGCACGTCGCGTCCGGTCTTGAGCTGCCCGTCCACCTGCACGGCTACGCGCCCGCGCAGCTGGTTCAGCACCAGGGTCTGCTGGGTTTCCGCCAGGCCGAGTTCCCACGAGGTGCCGGCATGCTTGATGGAAGACAGCGGCGATGCGCCGGTGCCGCCGTCGAAGCCGGACACCACGATGTGGTCGGCCTTGGCCTTGGAGACGCCGGCCGCCACCGTGCCCACGCCCACTTCGGAGACCAGCTTGACCGAGATGGTGGCGCCGGGATTGGCGTTTTTCAGGTCATGGATCAGTTGCGCGAGATCCTCGATCGAGTAGATGTCGTGGTGCGGCGGCGGGGAAATCAGGCCCACGCCGGGTACCGAGAAACGCAACTGGGCGATGTATTCGGACACCTTGTGGCCCGGAAGCTGGCCGCCCTCGCCGGGCTTGGCGCCTTGCGCCATCTTGATCTGGATCTGGTCGGCGCTCGACAGGTATTCCGCCGTCACGCCAAAGCGGCCGGAGGCCACCTGCTTGATGCGCGAGCGCAGCGAATCGCCTTCCTGCATCACCAGGTCGCGCTCGATGCGGCCCTTGCCGATAATTTCGGAAAGTTTTTCGCCTGCTTTTACCGTTCTGAAGCGGGCGGCGTCCTCTCCACCTTCGCCGGTATTGGATTTGCCGCCGATGCGGTTCATCGCGATGGCCAGCGTGGTATGGGCCTCGGTGGAAATGGAACCGAGCGACATCGCGCCGGTAACGAAACGCTTGACGATTTCCTTCGCCGGCTCGACTTCGTCCAGCGGCACTGGCGCGTTCGCTGGCCTGATTTCGAACAGTCCGCGCAAGGTTTTCAACTGCGTGCCCTGATCGTTGATCAGCTTGGCGTATTCCTTGTAACTCTGAGCATTGTTGGCGCGCGTGGCGTGTTGCAGCTTGGCAATGCTTTCCGGCGTCCACATGTGGGCTTCGCCGCGCACGCGGTAGGCGTATTCTCCGCCCGCTTCCAGCGCGTTGGAGAGTACCGGGTCGTTGCCGAAGGCGGACTGGTGGGTGCGCACGGCTTCCTCGGCGATCTCGCCGATGCCGACGCCTTCGATCTGGGTGGCCGTGCCGGTGAAATAGCGCGCGACAAAACCGGCGTTGAGGCCGACCGCCTCGAAAATCTGGGCGCCGCAATAGGACTGGTAAGTGGAGATGCCCATTTTGGACATGACTTTCAGCAGCCCCTTGTTGATGGCCTTGATGTAGCGCTTGTTGGTTTCCTTGCTGCTCAGCCCGGCAGGCAGGGAGCCGGTCAGGGCATCAACGGTTTCAAAGGCCAGCCAGGGGCATACCGCCTCCGCGCCATAGCCGGCGAGCAGGGCGAAATGGTGTGTTTCGCGGGCGGAACCGGTGTCCACCACCAACCCGGCGCTGGTGCGCAGGCCTTCGCGCACCAGGTGATGGTGCACGCCCGCGCAAGCCAGCAGTGCCGGGATGGCCACACGGTCACGCGCTATTGCCCGGTCGGACAGGATCAGCACGTTATAACCGCCCGTCACCGCATCATGCGCAGCTTCACAAAGAGCCGCGATCGCGGCTTCGCAGCCCGCCGCGCCGTGCGCGACCGGATAGGTGATATCCAGCACCTGGGCCTTGTAGCGCCCCTGGGTGAGCTGGCCGATATCGCGCAGCTTCGCCAGGTCCTCGCTGGACAGCACCGGCTGGTGGACTTCCAGGCGCAGCGGCGGATTGGTCTCGTCGATGCCGAGCAGATTGGGTTTCGGCCCGATGAACGAAGTCAGCGACATCACGATCTCTTCGCGGATCGGATCGATCGGCGGGTTGGTGACCTGGGCGAAGAGCTGCTGGAAATAATCGTACAGCGAGCGGTTCTTGTTGGAGAGCACCGGCAGGGCGGAGTCGCTGCCCATGGAGCCGGTCGCTTCCTCGCCTGCCGCGGCCATGGGCGCGAGGATGAATTTGAGGTCTTCCTGCGAATAGCCGAAGGCCTGCTGGGTGTCGAGCAGGCTTTCCTGGCGCGCGGGCTTGCCGTCCACGGCGGGCAGATCGCCGAGGAAATAGCGCGATTTCTCGATCCATTCGCGGTAGGGCTTGGCGGTGGCGAGCTGCTGTTTCAGTTCGGCGTCGTCCACGATACGACCCGCCACGAGGTCGATCAGGAACATCTTGCCCGGCTGCAGGCGCCATTTTTTCACGATCCTGTGCTGCGGGATGTCGAGCACGCCCATTTCGGACGCCATCAGCACCACATCGTCGTCGGTAATCAGGTAACGCGCCGGGCGCAGGCCATTGCGATCCAGCGTGGCGCCGATCTGGCGGCCATCGGTGAAGGCCACGGCGGCGGGGCCGTCCCAGGGTTCCATCAGGGCGGCGTGGTATTCGTAGAAGGCGCGGCGCTCCTCGTCCATCAGGGGGTTGCCCGCCCAGGCTTCGGGGATCAGCAGCATCATCGCGTGAGGCAGCGAGTAGCCGCCCGCCACCAGCAGTTCGAGGGCGTTGTCGAAGCAGGCCGAGTCGGACTGGCCGTCCACGATCAGGGGCCACAGCTTTTCCAGGTCAGCGCCCAGCAGCTTCGAGGACATCGCCGCATGGCGCGCCGCCATCCAGTTCACGTTGCCGCGCATGGTGTTGATTTCGCCGTTGTGGGCGATCATGCGGAAAGGGTGAGCCAGGTCCCAGGTGGGGAAGGTGTTGGTGGAGAAACGCTGATGAACCAGCGCCAGCGCGCTGATGACGTTCTCGTTCTGCAGGTCGAGGTAATATTTGCCGACCTGGTCGGCCAGTAGCATGCCCTTGTACACGATGGTGCGCGCGGACAGGGAGGGGATATAGAAGCCCTTGCCCATCTCGCCGGGCAGCTTGCGCACGGCGTGCTCGGCGGTCTTGCGGATGACGAACAGCTTGCGTTCGAAGCTGTCGGCATCCGGACAGTTGGCGCCGCGGCCGATGAATACCTGGCGTACCACCGGTTCCACTGCCTTGACGCTCTCGCCCAGGCTGGCGTTGTCCACCGGCACGTCGCGCCAGCCCAGCAGGGTCTGGCCTTCCGCGGCGATTTTTCCGGCGATTGCACCTTCGCAGGCGGCGCGCGCGGCGGCATCACGCGGCAGGAAGATCATGCCGGCGCCGTATTCGCCCGTCGCGGGCAGGGTCACGCCCTGGGCGGCACAGGCGGCGCGCAGGAATGCATCGGGAATCTGGATCAGGATACCGGCGCCATCGCCCTCCAGCGGGTCGGCGCCCACCGCGCCGCGATGGGTGAGGTTTTCCAGAATCTGCAAGCCCTGGCGAACCATGCTGTGGCTCTGTTTACCCTTGATATGTGCGACAAAGCCCACGCCGCATGCGTCGCGCTCCTGGCGCGGATCATACAAGCCCTGTTGTGCCGGCAACGAAAGATGGCTCACGTCGTTCCTCATCAAATCATGTACAGTTGTTTGAAATCGTTGACCTCAAAGCGCCAGGATACCCATGTAAAATCAGCGCGAAAGGGCGGAAATGTTACCCCGTCTCGAACCGGATGGCAACCATGTAGCAGTGCATGATGCCCCGCATGATTGGCGCGGCACCGGTTCTCGGTTATGATTTACCCCAAATTTTTGAGGAATGTTTAAATGAGCGGTCTCGATCAAAACACCCCCCGCCCTACCGAAATCAAGTTGCACCAGAAATCCCGCGAACTGGAAATCGCCTTTTCCGACGGTAAAATTTTTCATCTGCCTTGTGAGTTTCTGCGTGTTTACTCGCCTTCCGCCGAAGTGCGTGGTCACGGACCGGGGCAGGAAACCTTGCAGACCGGCAAGCGGGAAGTGGAAATCAATGGCATCGAACCGGTGGGCAATTACGCCGTGGTGTTGCGTTTTTCCGATGGGCACGACAGCGGGATTTACTCCTGGGACTACCTCCATGATCTGGGCATGAGCCAGGAAGCCCTGTGGCAGAATTATCTGGACCGCCTGCAGGCTGCCGGTGCCAGCCGGGAGTCACCGGTACACGAAGCCATTGCCAAGAAATCCGGCGGTTGCGGCTCCGGGGGCTGTGGTTCGGGTGGTTGCGGCAGCAAGGGATAATTCGCAATAGCAAGAGATAATCAAGGGAACGGGTTAGTAATGAGCGATAAAACCACACACTTCGGCTTCGCGACGGTCGCCGAGGAAGAAAAGGCAAGCAAGGTCGCGGAAGTTTTTCATTCTGTAGCCAGCCGCTATGACCTTATGAATGATGTGATGTCGGGTGGCCTGCATCGCCTGTGGAAAATTTTCACCATCGAGCAAAGCGGTGTTCGCACTGGCGGCAAGGTGCTGGATGTCGCTGGTGGCAGTGCCGATCTGTCGCTGCAGTTTGCGAAAAAAGTCGGCCCCACCGGCCAGGTCATTCTCACCGACATCAACAGTTCCATGCTGACCGTGGGCCGCGACCGGCTGATGGATGGCGGATTCAATCCCACCGCGGCACAGTGCGATGGCGAGAAACTGCCTTTCCCGAGTAACTATTTCGACTGTGTGACGGTGGCTTTCGGCCTGCGCAACATGACCCACAAGGATGCGGCGCTGAAGGAAATGTACCGCGTCATCAAGCCCGGCGGACGGGTGCTGGTGCTGGAGTTTTCCCGGATTGCCGCGCCGTTGCGCCCTTTTTATGATTTTTATTCCTTCAAACTGCTGCCGGTCATGGGTAAATTGATCGCCAACGATGAAGCGAGTTATCGTTACCTGGCCGAATCCATCCGCATGCACCCGGATCAGGACACCCTCAAGCAGATGATGGAAGAGGCCGGCCTTGAGCGGGTGGAATACTTCAATCTCACTGGCGGCGTGGTGGCCCTGCACAAGGGTTTCAAGCTCTGAGCCCTGCCGAACCACCCCTTCTTCTGACGGCCCAGGCTTTCGCGGCGACCTTCAACCATCTGCTGCAAAGTCAGCCCTGGTCGCAGGAGCGCCTGCAGCGTCACGCCGGCAAAACCCTCCGGGTCAACCTGCCACCCCTGCTGCTGCTTGTCAGTATTGAGCCGGACGGCATGATTGCCGCCGCCCCGGAAGGGGCGGAACCCGACGCCATCCTTGGCGTTTCCCCGCTTGCATTGCTGCACATGCTGTCTTCGCGGCCTACGCCGCAGGAGTTGGTGCACACCGCGGGAGACGCAACCCTGGCGGTGGATTTCGGCAATATCCTGCAGAATCTGCGCTGGGATGCGGAAGAGGATTTGAGCAAGGTATTCGGCGATGTGCTGGGCCATCGCATGGCCAGCACCGGCGCGAGCCTGCTGCTGCAAACGCGGCAGGCGGCGGAGAGCCTGGCTGCCAATCTGGTCGAATACTGGAGCGAGGAAAAGCCGCTATTGGCCAGACGCATGGATATAGAAGACTTTATCAGGGAAGTGGACACTGTGCGCGATGCGGCGGAGCGGCTGGAAAAACGGGTGGAGCGGTTGATGCAAAGGGCGGAATCGTAGAATGCGGTTACTGCGCCTGATCAAAATATTGCACGTGGTATTCCGCTTTGGCCTGGAGGAGTTTTTCCTCGGCCACGAACGCTTTCGCATTCTGCGCCCGTTGGTCAAGCTGGCACTGTTCTGGCGGCCAATCAAAGCGCCGCGCGCCGAACGTTTGCGTCTGGCGCTGGAGGCGCTGGGGCCGATTTTCGTCAAATTCGGCCAGTTGCTCTCGACCCGGCGCGACCTGGTCCCCCTCGATATTGCCAACGAGCTGGCCAAATTGCAGGACCGGGTGCCGCCTTTCCCCACGGCACAAGCGCTGGAAGTGTTGTACAAGGTTTATGGCAGGCCGGTAAGCGAGGTGTTTTCCGAGTTCGACGAAGTTCCCATCGCGTCCGCTTCGGTGGCTCAGGTTCACCTTGCCGTGCTCAAAAATGGCCGCCGTGCGGCGGTAAAAATCCTGCGCCCCGGCATTGCGCCCCTGATCGACAAGGATATTGACCTGCTGTATGTCGGCGGCGGTCTGATCGAAACCCTGTGGGCTGACGGAAAACGCCTCAAGCCACGCGAGGTGGTGGCGGAATTCGAAAAACATCTGCACGACGAGCTTGACCTGATGCGCGAGGCTGCCAGCGCTTCCCAGCTGCGGCGCAACTTCGATGGATCGGATCTGCTGGTGGTGCCGGAAGTGTTCTGGGATTACTGCCATACCGGGGTGATGGTGATGGAGTGGATGGACGGCACGCCCATCAGCCAGGTCGACAAGCTGCGCGAGCTGGGGGTGAATATTCCCAAGCTGGCCTGCGCCGGTGTGGAAATTTTCTTCACCCAGGTATTCCGCGACGGCTTTTTTCATGCCGACATGCACCCCGGCAACATCCTGGTGGCACCCGACGGGCGCTATATCGCCCTCGACTTCGGCATCATGGGCACCCTTACCGATGTTGACAGAAACTATCTGGCGCAGAATTTTCTCGCCTTCTTCCGCCGCGATTACAAACGCGTTGCACAGGCTCATATCGAGTCTGGCTGGGCGCCGAAGGGCACCCGGGTGGACGAGTTCGAAGCGGCGATCCGCGCCGTGTGCGAACCGGCTTTCGACCGCCCGCTCAAGGAAATCTCCTTCGGACGCGTATTGCTGGGGCTGTTCCAGGCCTCGCGCCGCTTCAACGTGGAAATCCAGCCGCAGCTGGTGCTGCTGCAGAAAACCCTGCTCAATATCGAGGGCCTGGGGCGCGAGCTCGATCCCGATCTCGACCTGTGGCAGACCGCCAAGCCTTACCTGGAACGCTGGATGTCGGAGCAGATCGGCTGGCGCGGGCTGGTGAATGCGCTCAAGACCGAGGCGCCGAACTGGGCCGGCATCCTGCCGCAACTGCCGCGTCTCGCCCATGCCTGGCTGGGGCGGGACCATGAAAGCGATGTCCTGCGTCTGCGCATCGAGATGGAGGCCCGCGAACGCCGCGAGCAGCGCCGTTTCTGGCTGCTGGCCGTGCTTCTGACCCTGGTCCTGCTGACACAGGTGTTGCCGTGGACCACGCTGCTGGAATAGAGTCTCAAGGCATGCTGCTCTGGTATCTGGTTCTCTACCTGCTGGTTTCCATCGGCATCGGCCTGTATGCCGCCACCCGGGTTCACAGCGCGCGGGATTACGTGGTCGCCGGCCGTCACCTGCCGCTGTATATCGTCACCGCCACGGTATTTGCCACCTGGTTCGGCTCGGAAGCGGTGCTGGGCATTTCCGCCAAATTCGTTCAGGACGGTCTCAAGGGCATCGTGGAAGATCCTTTTGGCGCCAGCATGTGCCTGATTCTGGTGGGCATGTTTTTTGCCGCCAAACTCTACAAACTGAATTTGCTGACCATCGGCGATTACTACCGCCAGCGCTACAATCGCACGGTTGAAATACTGACCAGCACGGCGATCGTGATTTCCTATCTGGGCTGGGTTTCGGCCCAGATTATCGCCCTGGGGCTGGTCTTTTCCATTGTTTCGGGCGGCGCCATCTCAAACAGCGACGGCATGATCATCGGTGCCGCGATCGTGCTGATTTATACCTTGTTCGGCGGCATGTGGTCGGTGGCGCTGACGGACTTCTTCCAGATGAGCATTATCGTGGTGGGCCTGCTGTATATCGCCTATCTGGTCAGCGACATGGCGGGTGGCGTTGGCAGGGTGGTGGCGCACGCGCACACGGCGGGAAAATTCGAGTTCTGGCCGGCACTTGAGACCCGGGACGTGCTGGCATTCGTCGCCGCGTGGGTCACCATGATGTTCGGCTCCATTCCCCAGCAGGACGTATTTCAGCGCGTCATGTCGGCGCGCAGCGGGAAGATTGCCGTGACGGGGGCGATTCTGGGCGGCATCCTGTATTTCGTGTTCGCCTTCATTCCCCTGTTCCTGGCCTACTCCGCCAGCCTGGTGGATCCGGTCATGGTGACCGGGCTGATCGAGAAAGATCCGCAACTGATCCTGCCCAGCCTGATTCTCAACCACATGCCAATTCTTGCCCAGGTGATGTTTTTCGGCGCGTTGTTGTCCGCCATCATGAGCACGGCGAGCGGCACCCTGCTTGCTCCATCGGTAACCTTCACCGAAAACATTCTGAAAAACATCATTGGTCATCAGAGCGATCGCCGTTTTTTATGGACCATGCGCCTGGTAGTGGTTTGCTTTGCGGTGATCGTCACCTTGTTTGCGCTCAATTCCAACGCGAGTATCTACGACATGGTGAGCAATGCCTACAAGGTGACGCTGGTCATGGCTTTCGTGCCCCTGGTGTTCGGGCTGTACTGGAAGCGCGCCAATACCCAGGGCGCCCTGTTCGCCATTACTGCCGGGTTGACAAGCTGGCTGCTGTTGGAAGTTTTCAATCCGGATGGCCTGTGGCCGCCGCAACTGGTCGGGCTGCTTGCCAGTGTGGCCGGCATGCTGGCCGGCTCGCTGCTGCCCCATTTCGCCGGCAAACCCACGCCGCTCGAACCCGATCACGCCGCATTGCATCACCATGCGGCGGCGCAGACAGGCCATGTGGTTGAACGCCTGAACCCGCCGCACAGCAAGCTTTAAGCCCAGGCTTCGGACCTTGGCGTGAAACTCGCGAAGCGAGCCTTCGTTAGGTCGTGCTCCCGGTTTGCTGGAAAGCGCCCGCAAAGCAGGTCAGGAAACGTTCCAGCTTCTTTTCTGGCAGGTGGTTGATCCCGGCCGCCCCCTTGCGCCCGCCGCCGCTCTCGAACTGGCGGCACAGCTCGTCCGCACCGGTCGGCTTGACGCGCGGTGCGCGCACGCTGACCAGATAGCCGCCGCCGGCTTTTTGTGTCAGCACTGCATGGGCGAAGGCGGGTTCGTCCTGCGCCAGCAGGTTGCCGAATACCCCGCTGACGCGCCGCGCCCAAGGCTGGCCGGGGAGCAGGTAGACGCTGCCGGACGGGTAGTCCCGCTCTGGCTGGAGCGCGCGGGCCAGCTTCATGTCCGCCGTATAGCCCTGTTTCAGGGTGGCAAAGATGGTTTCCCCGGCGATGAAAGAGAAAGGGTCTGCATAGGCGTGCAGGCGGCGGTACAGTTCGGCGGGGTGAAAAAAGAGATCGTCAACGCTTTCGCCATAGGCATTGTAGTTGAGGTATTCGCCCAGTTCGCGTAGCGCGGTCAGTTGATCTTCGGACAGGTTCAGGGGTGCGGCGGCAAGCCGGGCGCTGTCCGGCAGGCCGTCGCCGAACGCTGCGGCCACCGCCCAGGCGCGGAAGCGGCCCGCCAGCATGGCATCCACCAGCAGGCTGGTGCAGGTAGCGGGGGAGGGATCGATTGTCGCGCGTAGCGCAGGGTGCGCCGGAATCTCGCCGGCAAAGTGGTGATCAAGGTAAACCACTTCAACACCATGATCAAGCAGGGATTTCAGCGCCGCACGGTTTTTGTCGAGCGAAATATCGAGTGCGGTGACCCGGTCGCCCGCCTGTGCATGAACCTGTTTCAACAGGTCGATATCACGCTTTATCCCGGTAATGAGCAGGCTGTCGCAAGGCTCGGCCAGACGCAGCTGATGCAGCGCGCAGATGCCGTCGGCATCGCCATTGAAGACGTCGTAATGGGTCATGGGCTGATATGATACACATTTTTGGCGGGGGTTCTGCGATGGAGGGGCATGGTCTGGATAGCTTGCGCGACGAGTTGCGGAAATTTGCCGCTGCGCGCGACTGGGAACAGTTTCACACCCCGAAGAATCTCGCCATGGCCCTGATTGTCGAGGCGGCGGAACTGGTCGAGCCGTTCCAGTGGCTGACGCCCGAACAGAGCCAGGAACTTTCGCCGGAAAAGCTGGAAGCCGTGCGCCAGGAATGTGCCGACATCCTGATTTACCTCACCCGCTTTGCCGACATGCTGGGCATCGACCTGCTCGATGCCGCGCGCGACAAGCTGGTGATCAATGCCGCCAAGTATCCGGCGCCGAAATGAGCTGAAAAGCGATTAACCACGGAGAACACGGAGCAAAACCGAATTGCATGGCGTTGGCTCTATCCGCTAGGTTAATCCCTGTATGGCCCTAATGGCCTTTCTCCGTGCTCTCCGTGTTCTCCGTGGTTAAAATACCTTTTTTAGAGAGAATTAAATAATCCATGAGCTATTTCGAAAAACACGTATTTTTCTGCACCAACCAGCGCGAGGACGGCCAGTCGTGCTGCGCCAACCATGATGCCCAGGCAATGCGCGACCATGCCAAGGGGCGGATCAAGAAACTGGATATGAACGGCCCGGGCAAGGTGCGCATCAACAGCGCCGGCTGCCTCGACCGCTGCGGTGAGGGGCCGGTGCTGGTGGTGT
Source organism: Sulfuricella sp. (assembly GCA_041651995.1). Taxonomy (NCBI): domain Bacteria; kingdom Pseudomonadati; phylum Pseudomonadota; class Betaproteobacteria; order Nitrosomonadales; family Sulfuricellaceae; genus Sulfuricella; species Sulfuricella sp. The sequence goes on from JBAZID010000008.1 coordinate 50,627, forward strand.
ACCCGGAAGCGGTGTGGTACACCTACGTCGACCAGTCGGACATCGATGAAATCGTCGACAGCCATCTGGTCGGCAACCAGGTGGTGGAACGGCTCAAGATCTGAAGTAGCCATCGGCTTCTTGAACTTGCACGTTATCATGATAAACTAAGTCCATTAAACTAAGTTAAACTGGATTGCCATGCAAACAGTCAATATCCACGAAGCCAAAACCCAGCTTTCGCGCCTGGTCGAGCAGGCGGTAGAGGGGGATTCCTTCATCATCGCCAAGGCCGGAAAACCACTGGTCAAGGTGACCCGGCTGGATGCGCCTTCAGCCGGACAAGTCCGCAGGCTGGGCTTCATGGCGGGCCAGATCAGGGTGCCTGATGATTTTGACCGCATGGGCAGCGGAGAAATCGAGCGGCTCTTCGGAGGGGAAGAATGAAGCTGTTGCTGGATACCCACTTGCTGCTATGGGCGGCCGGTTCGCCCGAGCAGTTGCCTGCAGCGGCGCGCCCCCTGCTGGAAGACCCGCAGAATGAATTGCTCTTCAGCGCGGCCAGCCTTTGGGAAATTGCCATCAAACGCGGCCTTGGGCGCTCCGATTTTCAGGTGGATGCAAGGGTGCTGCGCCGGGGGCTGCTGGACAATGGCTATCAGGAATTGGCCATCGGCAGCGAGCACGCCGTTTCCATTGATAGTTTGCCGCCACTCCATAAAGACCCGTTCGACCGGATGCTGGTTGCGCAAGCAACCGTCGAAGGCATTACATTGCTGACGGCGGATACCTGGGTGGCGCAATACCCGGGTCCGATACGGCAGGTCTGATTCTGAATCCGCTGATTTCAACGGGAAGAAAGGCGTTGTCGCCAGTGCTTTCCGCAACGGGCCTTTTCAAGCGCTATGGCGCCAGCGAAGTGGTCGCGGGCCTCGATCTGGCGCTGGCGCCGGGCGAGTGCTTCGGCCTGCTCGGCCCCAACGGCGCGGGCAAGACCACCACGCTGCGGCTGCTGCTGGGCCTGACCCGGCCGGATGGCGGCACGATTTCGCTGCTGGGTCTGCCGGTGCCCGAGAAAGCGCGCGAAGCGCGGCTCAAGGTCGGGGTGGTGCCGCAGGTGGATAGTCTCGACCCGGATTTCACGGTGACCGAAAACCTGCTGGTTTATGGCCGGTACTTCGGCCTCAAGGATCACGAGATCCGGGCGCGCATTCCGGCCCTGCTTGAATTCGCCGAACTGGAGAGCAAGGCGGAGGCCAGCATCGAATCTCTCTCCGGCGGCATGAAGCGGCGCCTGACCCTGGCGCGCGCGCTGGTCAACGATCCCGACGTGATCTTTCTCGACGAGCCCACCACTGGCCTCGACCCGCAGGCACGCCATATGATGTGGCAGCGCCTGAGAAGATTGCTGAGCGAAGGCAAAACCATCCTGCTCACCACCCATTTCATGGAAGAAGCCGAGCGCCTGTGCGACCGCCTGCTGATCATGGACAAGGGCGTGGCGGTCACCACCGGCGCGCCACGCGACCTGATCGCGGAGCATATCGAGCCGCATGTGGTGGAAATCTACGGCGATGAAGGGACGTCGCACTGCGCCGGCTTCTGCCAGCGCCAGGAGCAGGTGGGAGAAACCCTGTTTTGCTACGCCGCCGACCCGCATGAACTGCTGGCCCAGTTGCAGCAGCAGTGCGAATTGCGCTATCTGCATCGCCCGTCCAACTTGGAGGACGTATTTCTGAAACTGACCGGCCGGGAGTTGCGGGAGTGACCAGCAAAACCGACTACCGGCTGCCCAACTTGAGCTGGCGCTTCATTTCCGTGTGGCGGCGCAATTTCCTGGTATGGCGCAAGCTGGCGATTCCCTCCATCCTGGGCAATCTCGCCGACCCGGCGTTCTACATGCTGGGTCTGGGCTACGGCCTGGGCAGCCTGCTGCCGCAGGTGGCCGGTGTTCCCTACATGACTTTTCTCGCCGCCGGCACGCTGTGCTACAGCACCATGAACAGTGCCACCTTCGAAAGCCTGTATTCCGCCTTTTCGCGCATGCACGTGCAGAAAACCTGGGACGCGATGCTCAACGCGCCGCTGGAGCTGGACGACGTGATGCTCGGCGAACTGGTGTGGGCGACGAGCAAGAGCGTGCTTTCCGGCGTGGCGATCCTGGTCATCATCCTGGCGCTGGGCCTGGCGGATTCCTGGCTGCTGCTGTGGACCCTGCCGCTCCTGGTGCTGATCGGCTTCTGTTTCACCGGGCTGGCGCTGGTGATGAACGCGCTTTCGCCCAATTACGATTTCTTCATGTATTACTTCACCCTGGCAATCACGCCCATGGTGCTGCTGTGCGGCGTGTTCTACCCGGTCGAGCAGCTGCCGGCCTTCCTGCAGACCGCCGCGAACTGGCTGCCGCTAACCCATGCCATCGCGCTGGCGCGGCCGCTGGTGCAAGGGGAATGGCCGCAGCAGGTGCTTGTTCATGCCGGCGTATTGCTGGCCTATGGGAGCGGCGGTTTTTATCTGGCATTGGTGCTGGTGCGGCGCAGGCTATTAAAATAGCCTGCTGAAATTATTACGCTTCGATTTTTCAGTCTGGCCCCCCAGGTTCTTCGGGCGCCGCAAAATTAGCCGCCAGCTTCATGCATCTGTTAAGATACCGCCCTGCGGCATTTGTCTCCAGTCCTTGCGCCGCGGCCCTTCCGGCTCATCAAACCCCCCATTCGTCCTAAGACTGGCGCCCAAAGCGGCGACAGGCCGATATTATTTTCAGGAATTCCATGTCTTTTTCTTCCCTCGGCCTGTCCGATGAAATCGTTCGTGCCGTCACCGAGCACGGCTACACCGTTCCCACCCCGATCCAGTTGCAGGCGATTCCCACCGTATTGATGGGTGGCGACCTGATGGGTGGCGCGCAGACCGGCACCGGCAAGACCGCCGGCTTTACCTTGCCGATTCTGCATCGCCTTTCGGTTGGCGGCGACAAGACACCACCCGGCGGCCATGCCCATATCCGGGCGCTGATGCTCACCCCGACGCGCGAACTTGCCGCGCAGGTGGAGGAAAGCGTGCGCACCTATGGCAAATATTTGAAACTCAAATCCATGGTGATGTTTGGCGGCGTCAATATCAACCCGCAGATTCAGCGCCTGCGCAGCCGCGTCGATATTCTGGTGGCCACGCCGGGCCGCCTGCTCGACCATCTGCAACAGAGAACGGTCGATCTTTCGCATGTCGAGATTCTGGTGCTGGACGAGGCCGACCGCATGCTGGACATGGGTTTCATCCGCGACATCAAGCGCGTGCTCGCGGTGCTGCCCAAGCATCGCCAGAACCTGCTGTTCTCCGCCACCTTCTCCGACGAGATCAAGGCGCTGGCGGACGGCTTGCTCAACAAACCGGTGCTGATCGAAGTGGCGCGCCGCAATGTCACCGCCGACACGGTGGCGCAGAAGGTTTACAAGGTCGACCGCGAAAGAAAGCGCGAGCTGCTCACCCTCCTGATCAAGGAGCACAACTGGCATCAGGTGCTGGTGTTCACGCGCACCAAGCACGGCGCCAACAAGCTGTCCGAGCAACTGACCAAGGAAGGTATCCCGGCTCTTGCCATTCACGGCAACAAGAGCCAGGCGGCGCGCACTCGCGCCCTGTCCGAATTCAAGAGCGGCAGCCTGCAGGTTCTGGTTGCCACCGATATCGCCGCCCGCGGCATCGACATCAGCGAACTGCCGCACGTGGTCAACTTCGAGCTTCCCAATGTGCCGGAAGATTACGTCCACCGCATCGGCCGCACCGGCCGCGCCGGATCGGAAGGTGAAGCCGTTTCGCTGGTGTGCATTGACGAAAAGAAACTGCTGTCGGATATCGAAAGGCTGATCAAGCGCGAGATACCCGAAGTGCTGGTGCCGGGCTTCGAACCCGATCCGTCGATCAAGGCCGAGCCGATCCTGAACGGGCAGAACCGGGGTGGCGGACAGCAACGCACAGGCGGCAGAAGTCAGCCTGGCGCTCGTTCCGGAAACCGCTCAGCAGCGCCATCCGCAGCCAGGCCCAAGGGGCCGGCAGGCAGTGGCGCCGGCAAGCCGCCGCTGCACCGCACCGGTGGGCGTGGCCGCTGATCGCGGCTAGCTCCTCTCCCCTGACAAGGGGAGGCCGGGAGGGGTTAGGGGGGCGAATTGCCCCCCTTTTTTTTACGCCGCGCAAACCAGAGCGAATAAACCAGCGCATTCAGGATCACCACGCCCAGCCCCAGAGCAAACTGCAACTCGCGCGTCAGACCGGCCGGGTAAATCAGGGGAAGGAGATAGTGTTCGATGAAGCCGCTGGCATAGCCCCGGCCGCCGCTTGCCTGCCGCAGCAGGTTTTCCAGCGGCGTGAGCGGACAGATCCAGCCGGTGAATTCGATCAGCGCCCCCCAGAGGGCTGCCGGCAGGTGCAGCCAGACCAGCCAGCGCCATTTGAGGGCAAAAAAGCCGCCCAGCACCACGAACAGGATGAAGGCGAAGTGGAGCAGGACGACCAGATCGGCGGCGATTTCATGCAACATCCCGAGGCGCGCTCCAGAATTTAGAACATGCTAGGCCGAGACGCCCAGTTCCGCATACAGCCGGGCCACCAGCGCCCGCAACTCGCCAACGTCAGCCTCGAGCCTCGTCACCTTGGCTTTCAGCGCAGAAATTTCGCCCAGTGAAATATCATTTGCCATGCCTGGCCCGGATGGCGTCGCCTGCGCGGACTCAGTGAGGGCCGGTTCCCCGCTCAACAGGTGCGCCCAGCGGTTCTCGCGCGCGCCGGGCTGGCGCGGCAATTCCACCACCAGCGCCCCTGCTTGCCGTTCGGCCAGTTCATGCAGAAACGCTTCGACCGCCGAGATGTCGGAAAATTTATGCAGCCGCTCGCTATTGAGGCGCAGTTCGCCCGCCGTTTGCGGGCCGCGCAGCATCAGCGTGACCAGCAGGGCCACCGACTGCGATGGCACCTGCAATACCCGCTCGATATTGTGGGCATAGCGCTGCACCCGCCCGCCGCTCGACTCCACCACCAGCGTCAGCGCCCTGAGGCTGTCGATCGCTATCAGCACGTCCGCTTCGCTGGCCTCGATCACCGGGTCGCGGCTGGTTTTCTGGTTGCAGCCTGAGATCATCGCATTCAGCGTCAGGGGATAAGTGTCCGGCACGGTATGCTGCTTCTCGGCGAGCACGCCAAGAACGCGCGTTTCAAGCAGGGAAAGGATGGGCAGGCTGGAGCTGGTCATGATTGGCGTTTCACAAAAGGATTATTATGCACGCCGACCGTTGTCGTGAATATGAATCATCGCGAGTTATACTCTCGGCATAGACGTTAGCGCGTAGTCAGCAACATTCAGAAATCACGAGCATGGACCCATTACTGCGTCACCGTATCCCCGAACCCGAGCTGATGAATGACCCTATGCAGGCACGCGCCTATGCCGAGGCGGATTTTTCCGAGCCTCATCAGGCATTCGTCACCCATTTCCAGCGGCTGTTTCCTGATTTCTCCCCGTCACAGGCCATCGACCTGGGATGCGGTCCGGCGGACGTGACCCTGCGTTTTGCACGGGCATTTCCGGAATCCATCATTCTCGGCGTCGATGGCGCAAGCGCGATGCTTGCGTTGGGGCGCCAGGCCGTGGAGGCAGAGGGGCTTGCCCGACGCCTGAGACTGCAACAATCTTATCTGCCCGATACATTATTGCCGGCCAGCAACTTCGATGCTGTCATCAGCAACAGCCTGCTCCATCATCTCGACGATCCTGCCGTGCTGTGGCAGACTGTCCGGCACGTTGCCAGGCCCGGCGCGGCAGTACTGGTCATGGACCTGAAACGGCCGGCAAGCATTCAGGAAGCTCGGGGCCTGGCTATCCACTACGCAGCGGATGCGCCGCCCATATTGCAACATGATTTTTACCACTCGCTGCTTGCCGCCTATCGTCCCGACGAAGTGCGCCTGCAACTGGATGGGGCAGGACTATCGCAGCTGCGGGTCGAAGCTGTGAGCGATCGCCATGTGCTGATTTGGGGAATAATGGATGTTTGAAAACCCGGCGCCGGATGAAACCCGCGCCCTGCTGAAAAAAGTCCGCACCATTGCGGTGGTTGGCCTGTCTCCCCAGGCGGCTCGTCCCAGCTATTTTGTGTCCAGGGCGATGCAGGGCTTCGGCTACCGCATCATTCCGGTGCGCCCGGCAGTAAGCGAAGTGCTGGGAGAGAAAGCTTATGCCACTCTGGCCGACGTGCCCGAGCAAATCGACCTGGTGGACGTGTTCCGGGCGGCGGAGCATGTGGATGCCATCGTGGATGAATGTCTGCGCCTGAACATTCCTGCCATCTGGATCCAGGAAGGCATCGTCAACGAAGCCGCGGCGCAGAAGGCTCGTAATGCGGGCATGAGTGTGGTCATGGACCGCTGCATTTACAAGGATTACGTGGAGCTGTTTGCCTGACATGATGCTCAAATTCACCAAAATGCACGGACTGGGCAACGATTTTGTCGTCATTGACGCCATTTCGCAGCCTGTTTCCCTGAGCTCCGAGCAATTCCGCTTTCTTGCCGATCGCCATTTCGGCATCGGCTGCGACCAGATTTTGCTGGTGGAAAAATCCTCCGGCAGCGCCGCCGATTTCCGCTACCGCATTTTCAACGCCGATGGCGGCGAGGTCGAACAGTGCGGCAACGGGGCGCGCTGCTTTGTACGCTTCGTGCACGACAAGGGGCTGACGCAGAAAACCGAAATCAGCGTCGAAACCGCTTCAGGCACCATTTACCCGCGTCTGGAAGCGGATGGACAGGTCACGGTCAACATGGGCGCGCCGCGCTTCGAGCCGGAGCAAATTCCTTTTGCCGCGCCCCAGCGAGCGCTGACTTACCCGCTACCGGTGGATAATCGGACACTGGATATCAGTGCGCTTTCCATGGGCAATCCGCATGCGGTGCTGGTGGTACATGATGTGGATTCCGCGCCGGTCGGCGAACAAGGGCCGCGGATCGAAAACCACCTGGCTTTTCCGGCACGGGTCAATGTTGGCTTCATGCAAATCGTGGATCGCAGCCATATCCGGCTACGGGTATTCGAACGCGGCACGGGCGAAACCCTGGCCTGTGGAACGGGCGCCTGTGCCGCGGTGGTTGCCGGCATCACGCGCGACCTGCTGGATTCGCAAGTCACCGTCATCACGCGAGGCGGCGAACTTGTCATCCGCTGGCAGGGAGAGGGGCAGGCCGTGTGGATGACCGGTCCGGCTGAAACCGTATTTGAAGGCGAAATCCATCTTTAATCTTTTAGGATCAAAAAAATGAATTTGAGTGCAGAAGCCATTGTTGAATTCCTGCAGGAGAACCCGGCGTTCTTCGAGGACAAACCCGGCCTGCTGGAGCAGATCGTCATCCCCCATCCGCACGGCGGACGCGCCATTTCCCTGGCCGAGCGGCAGCAATTGCAGTTGCGCGAGAAAAACAAGCTGCTGGAATCCAAACTGCGCGAGCTGCTGCAATTCGGCGAGGAAAATGACGCCATCGGCGAGAAAGTTCATCGCTTCAGCCTCTCCCTGCTGACCGCGCGCACAATCGAATCCCTCCTGCCGACCATTACACTCAGCCTGCGCGACGATTTCGCCGTGCCGCATGTCGCCCTGCGCATCTGGGCTGCACCGGCACAAGTCACCGGGCAGGTCGAGTTTTCCGATGTCAGCGCCGACCTCAAGGCTTTCGCCGATACGCTGGTGCGCCCTTATTGCGATACCCAGCCTCCGTTTGAAGTCGCCTCATGGTTCGGCGATGTGGCCACCCTGCTGCAATCTTTTGCCGTGGTTGCCCTGCGCAGCGAGCACGCGTTTGGCCTGCTGGTGCTGGCGAGCGAGGATGCCCAGCGTTTCTACCCGGAAATGGGCACGCTGTATCTGAAACGCATCGGCGAACTGGTCACGGTTGCCCTCATGCCCTATATCAACGAGGACCGGGACGCCGCCTGATGAATACGGGAGAGGGCGGAGCTGCCGGTCACGGACTGCTGCAGGCCTACCTCTCCCATCTTCAGTACGAACGCCGCCTGTCGCCGCTGACGAGCAAAAACTATGGGCGCGACATCGAGGCGCTGCTTGGCCTGGCGGGTGAAACCCCGCTTGACCAGCTGCAAATCCACCACATCCGCCGTTTTGCCGCCCAGCTCCATGCCTCGGGCCTCGGCAGCCGCACCCTGGCGCGCATGCTTTCGGCGTGGCGCGGTTTTTATCAATATCTGGGCCGCCAGCACGCCTTTTCGCACAATCCCTGTGCCGGTCTCAGCGCGCCCAAGGCCGCAAAAACCCTGCCCCAGGCACTCTCCCCGGAGCAGGCCGCGCATCTGATGGAAGTGGAAGAGGACGGGCCGCTGGCCGTGCGCGACAAGGCCATGCTGGAACTCTTTTACTCCTCCGGCCTGCGTCTGGCCGAACTGGTCGGCACCAATCTGGAGGATATGGATTTCACCTCGGGCGAGATACGCGTGACCGGCAAAGGCAGCAAAACGCGCATCGTGCCGCTGGGGCGGCTTGCCATCGAAGCCGTCCAGGCCTGGCTGGCCTGCCGGACACAACTTGTTGCAGCAGGCGAACGGGCCGTGTTTATCGGCCAGCGCGGCACCCGGCTCTCGCCGCGCGCGGTGCAGTTGCGGATCAAGCAATGGGGCATCAAGCTTGGCATCAACGCCAGTGTCCACCCCCACATGCTGCGCCACTCCTTCGCCACTCATGTACTGCAATCCAGCGGCGACCTGAGGGCCGTGCAGGAAATGCTGGGGCACGCCAACATCTCGACTACCCAGGTCTATACCCATCTCGACTTCCAGCATCTGGCCAAGGTTTACGACGCGGCACACCCGCGGGCGAAAAAACGTCCAAAGTAATAGTCCTTGGCTATTGATTTAATATATACAATCAATTGGAGTTATTAAATCAAGGCGTTTAACATTCGTTTCAGCGTAGTGATTTATTTCAACCCAACCCAAGGAGAGTCCTGATGAATACCACCATGATCAACACCGAAGTTCAGCCATTCAAAGCCACCGCCTTCCACAACGGCAAGTTCGTGGATGTCACCGAAGCCTCGCTCAAGGGCAAGTGGTCGGTGATGTTTTTTTACCCGGCAGACTTCACCTTTGTCTGCCCGACCGAGCTGGGCGACCTGGCCGACAATTACGCCGAATTCCAGAAAATGGGGGTGGAAATTTACGCGGTCTCCACCGACACCCACTTCACTCACAAGGCCTGGCACGATACTTCCGAAACCATCGGCAAACTCCAGTTTCCGATGATCGGTGATCCGACCGGCACCATCAGCCGCAACTTTGGCGTGATGATCGAGGAAGCGGGTCTGGCAGAACGCGGCACCTTCGTCATGGATCCGGATGGCAAGATCCAGATCATCGAGATCAACGCCGGTGGCGTAGGCCGCGATGCGTCCGAATTGATCCGCAAGATCAAGGCCGTTCAATATGTTGCGGCACACCCGGGTGAAGTCTGCCCGGCCAAGTGGAAAGAAGGCGCGGCCACGCTGGCTCCGTCCCTGGACCTGGTCGGCAAGATCTGATCTGTTTTGCAGTTCCCGGAGTAAATTCCGGGAACTGGATTTCAACGCAAAGGCGCCAGTGCCGTAGCGGCGCCTTTCCATTGCAATCCACGTAGGGAGAAAATCATGCTCGATGCCACCGTCAAGACCCAGCTCGCCGCTTACCTCGAAAAACTTCAGCACCCCATCGAGCTCGTCGCCACGCTTGATGACAGCGATGCCGCGCTCCAGATGCGCGAGCTGCTCGCCGATATCGCCGCGCTTTCGCATCTCGTCAGCCTGCGCGAAGATGGCCATGATGCGCGCAAGCCTTCATTCACGGTCGGACGTTCCGGTGAGGCTGCGCGTATCCGCTTTGCCGGCATCCCCATGGGGCACGAATTCACCTCGCTGGTGCTGGCGTTGTTGCAGAGCGGCGGTCATCCGCCCAAGGTCGAGCCTGCGCTGATCGAGCAGATCAAGGCGATCCCCGGCAGCTTCCGCTTCGAGACCTTCATTTCCCTGTCCTGCCACAACTGCCCGGACGTGGTGCAGGCCCTGAACCTCATGGCCGTGCTCAATCCCGGTTTCGAGAGCGTGATGATCGATGGCGCGTTGTTCCAGGACGAAGTGAATACGCGCCAGATCATGGCCGTACCCAGCGTGTTCCTCAACGGCAAATCTTTCGGCCAGGGCCGCATGACGGTCGAGGAAATCGTTGCCAAGCTGGATACCGGCACGGCGGCTCGTGACTCAGAAAAACTGGACGCAAAAGAAGCTTTTGACGTGTTGGTCATCGGCGGCGGCCCCGCCGGCGCCGCGGCGGCGATCTATGCCGCACGCAAAGGCATTCGCACCGGCGTGGTGGCGGAGCGCTTCGGCGGCCAGGTGCTCGACACCCTGGCGATCGAGAATTTCATTTCCGTGCAGCACACCGAGGGCCCGAAGCTCGCCATGGCGCTGGAGCAGCATGTCAAGGAATACGAAGTGGATATCATGAACCTGCAACGTGCCGAGGCGCTGATCCCCGGCGAGGGCATGCACCAGGTGCGCCTTGCCAGTGGCGCCACCCTCAAGGCCAGGACCGTGGTGCTTGCCACCGGCGCGCGCTGGCGCGAAATGAATGTGCCGGGCGAGCAGGAATACCGGGGCAAGGGCGTGGCCTACTGCCCGCACTGCGACGGCCCGTTATTCAAGGGCAAGCGCGTGGCGGTGGTCGGCGGCGGCAACTCGGGCGTCGAGGCGGCGATTGATCTTGCGGGCATCGTGGCGCATGTCACCGTGCTCGAGTTCAACGACAAACTGCGCGCCGACGCGGTGCTGCAGAACAAGCTGAACAGCCTGCCCAATGTCACGGTGATCAGGAACGCCCTGACCAGCGAAGTTACCGGCGATGGCAACAAGCTCAATGGCCTGGTCTATACTGACCGGGTCAGCAAGGAAAGCCATCGCATTGAGCTTGAAGGTGTCTTCGTGCAGATCGGACTCTTGCCGAACACCGACTGGCTCAAGGGAACGCTCGATCTCTCCAGGTTTGGCGAGATTGAGGTTGATGCGCGCTGCCAGACTTCGCTGCCCGGTGTCTTTGCAGCAGGCGACGCGACCACTGTGCCCTACAAGCAGATCATCATCGCCATGGGCGAGGGCGCCAAGGCCAGTCTGTCGGCTTTTGACCACCTGATCCGCACCTAGGCACACCGTAGTTATTGACCTGGCCCTTAATGTCAGGGGATGTAGGAGGCCCGCCCCGGGCCGATCCAAGCGGCCAATCGCGGCGAGGGCGCCGCTCCTACCCGTGAATTTGGCGGCCAGGTTAATCAGCAATTTATGTGTTTTATTCTGACCAGGAGGACTGAATCATGGCTACCAAGAAAATCAAGACCCCTTCCATCGACATCGGCATCAATGCCGCCGACCGGGAGAAGATTGTGCGCGGCCTGTCGGTGCTGCTTGCCGACAGCTATACGCTTTACCTGATGACCCATAATTTCCACTGGAACGTGACCGGCCCGCAATTCAACAGCCTGCACCTGATGTTCATGGCGCAATACACGGAACAGTGGAATGCCCTTGACCTGATCGCCGAGCGCATCCGCGCGCTGGGACATCCCGCGCCCGGTACCTACAAGGAATTCGTCAAGCTGGCGTCGATCAGGGAAGTGGAGGGCGTACCCAGGGCCGACGACATGATTCGCCATCTGGTCGCGGCACAGGAAGCGACCGCGCGAACCGCACGCAAGATTTTCCCCGTGGTAAGCGCCGCCGATGACCAGCCGACGGCGGATCTGTTGACACAGCGCCTCGAAGTGCATGAAAAAACGGCGTGGATGCTGCGCAGCCTGCTCGAAGATTAAGCCGGTTTTTTACGCGCCACCAGGTCCACCAGCGCCGACATGCCGCTGTGGCCTGGGCCCTCGCTGATTTCCATATCGTGTTCGCGCAATTGCAGGATTTCCATGGCGCCAAAATCACGCCGCAGATCTTCTGCCGTATACAGGTTGTCGATATTGGAAGGGCCGCCGGTCCTGTATTCGAGCTGTTTCGGCGTATAGCCCTGCAGCAGCAGCAAGCCGCCCGGTTTGAGCGCCTGCTGGATGGCGCGATGCAGGGCAGGGCGCTCCTGCGATGAGGCGAACTGGATGAAAATCGCCACGATCACGTCGAAACGTTTTTCACCCCAGTCCCAGGTGTGCACATCGACCAGTTCAGTCTTAAGCGACACGCCGCGGGAAGCTGCCAGACGGCGTGATTTCTCCAGCGCCTGCTCGGAAAAATCCACCGCCAGCACATCCAGCCCCTGCTCCGCCAGCCACACGCCATTGCGCCCCTCGCCATCGGCTACCGAGAGGACGGACTGCTCCGCCCGTAGCAGATGTTTTTGGGAAGCCAGGAAGGCGTTCGGCTCGGTGCCGTAGAAATACTCGGCACCGCCGAAGCGTTCGTTCCACAGCGCTTTCATGAATTACTTCTTGGCAGCTGGCTTTCCGGCTAGGAGTTGTTCCAGTTTTGCAGCCGGGATCATGCCGGGAACACGGCGTCCGTCGGCAAAAATGATGGTAGGCGTGCCCTGAACTCCCAGCTTCTGTCCCAGCTGGACGGTTTTGGCCACCGGGTTGTCGCAGCTGCCGTCGTTCTTGGGCAGCGTACCTTTCAACATCCAGTCATCCCATGCCTTGACCTTGTCGGGCGAGCACCAGATCTGCCTGGATTTCTTGCCTGCATCGGGGTGCAGCTGTTCAAGCGGCATGAGAAAATTGTAAACCGTGATGTCGGTCACATTGACCAGTTCCTGCTCGAATTTCTTGCAATAGGGGCAATCCGCGTCGGAAAACACCGCAATCTTGCGGCTGCCGTTGCCTTTCACCACCTTGATGGCGTCGCCCAGCGGCAGGGTGTCGAATTTGACCGCAGTCAGCTTCTGCATGCGTTCTTCGGTCAGATTTTTCTGCGCATCAAGGTCGAGCACCGCGCCCATGAAGACATATTTTGCCTTGTCGTCGGAATAGATCAGTTGCGGGCCGTCCACCAGCACCTCATACAAACCGGCGTAAGGCGTCTTGGTCACGCTTTGCACCTTGGCGCCGGGAAATTTGGCCTCGATGTTTTTCTTGATGGCGGCGTCATCGGCGTGCGCGGTGGCTGCAGCAAGACCGAACAGCAGGGGGAGGGCAAAGCGGTGGAGAGAAAGCATGAGGTTTCCTGAGATAGAGATTGAAATGATAAAGACTGCCGGAGTTTACCCGAGTTCCCCGATGGCATGGCGCATGAGCCGGTTTTTCAGCCCGCCGAGGTGATTGGTCAAGCTCAGGCCGGTGTTGCGTAGCGTCCGCAGCAGCGGGTCCGGGTTGTTGAAAAGTTTCTGCAAACCATCGGTGACCAGCTGCATGGCCAGGATATCCTCCTTGCGCGCGCGCTCGTAGCGGCGCAGCAGGAGATGGTCGCCGCAGTCGCGCTGCGGCTCCCTTTGCAGCAGCACCCGGGCGAGTTGCTGCGCATCCTGAAAACCCAGGTTGACGCCCTGCCCGGCCAGCGGATGGACGTTGTGCGCGGCATCGCCGATCAGTGCCACGCGCGGCTTGACCAGTTGTTCAAGATTGAGCAGGCGCAGCGAAAAGGCGGCGGGCGGGGTGATCAGGCGCAGCTGGCCGAGGGTGTTCCTGCCTGCTTCCTGCACGCGGCGGCAGAACTCGTCCGGCGGCAGCGCCATCAGCTCCTGCGACAGGGCATCGAAGGCCGACCAGACAATGGAGATGCGGTTGCCGGGCAGCGGCAGGCAGGCGAGGATGCCGTCCTCCCTGAACCACTGGTAAGCGCAGTTGCGGTGCGGCTTTTCCGTTGCGAAATTGGCCACCACGCCATCCTGCCCATAGGCGCGCGGACTGGCTTCGATGCCGGCGTTAGCGCGCACCCAGGAGTCGCGCCCGTCGGCGCCGACGATCAGTTTGGCATGCAGCGTGCGGCCATCCTGCAAGGTGAGCATGGCGGCGTCCTCGCTCACATCCAGCGCAGCGCAGGCGGCGGGGCAGAAAATCTCCACATTGGACTGTTCCTGCAATGCCCGCCACAAGCCGTCCTGCATCAGGCGGCTCTCGGCGATGAAGGCCAGCTCTTCCACCCCGGCCTGGTAGGCGCTGAAATCCAGCTTTGCGGCCGCATCATCGCCCCAGATGTGCATCTCGTGCACCGGCGCGATGCGGCTCTGGTCCAGGCTGCTCCATACTCCGCCCTGGTCGAGGAAGCGTGCATTGGCGGGGTTGATGGCATAGATGCGATTGTCCCAGCTTTCGTCCTGGGGAAGGGCCGCCGGGGCGCGGCCCTCGATCAGGGCGATACGCAGGCCGCTGTCTTTCAGCGCCACGGCCAGGGAAGCGCCCACCAGGCCCGCGCCAACGATAATGACATCAAAATCCATCAGCCTTTTGCTCCAAAAATCATCTTGCGCGCCACCAGGCGCTTCGCCGCCGGCAGCAGATCCAGCGCCGCCAGGCCCAGGCCGCGGCCGATATTGATGCCATGGTAGTCATTGGAAAACACCCGTATCAAGGCATCGGTAAACAGGATGCTGCCCGTCGTATCCGGGCCGCGGCCTTCGCGGTAGCGCGCCAGCATCGCGGCATTGCCGATTTCAGCGCGCGGCACGCGCATGATGGCTTCGCCCAGCTCCCAGGCATCGCGCAAGCCCAGGTTGAATCCCTGCCCCGCCACTGGATGCATGGTCTGCGCCGCATTGCCGATCAGGGCCATGCGCTGCGCCGTGACCGGGCGGGCATATTTCAAACTCAAGGGAAAACTGGCGCGCCGCCCGGCGCTGGTGAAGGCGCCGAGGCGGTCGCCGAAGCGTTCGTGGAGCTTGGCCAGGAAAGCCGGATCATCGAGCTGGAGCAGGGCCTCGGCCTCTTCCGGCACGGCCGTCCATACCAGGTCAAAACCCTCGCCCGAAGGCAGCAGCGCCAGCGGCCCGTAAGGCGTAAAGCGCTCGTAAGCGGTATTGCGGTGCGGCAGCGCGGTGGTGACGTGGCAGATCACCGCTGTCTGGCCGTAATCCACCACCTGCCGTTCCACGCCATGCACCTGGGCCAGGCTGCGCCCGCCGTCGGCCAGCACCAGCAGACTGGCGGTCACTTCGTGCTGCTGGCCGGCGTGGCTGAATTCGGCCAGCGCGAAGCCCGGCGTGCTCTTCACCGCATGCACCGTGGCGCCGGTCAGGTAATGTGCGCTGTTTGCCGCCAGGGCCTGGCGCAGCGCCATGCTCAGGGCGGAATAATTGACCACATGGCCGAGGGCGGGCAGGCCGCATTCCGATGCCTGCAGCACGGCACGCCCGAAGCCGCCGCGCTGGGAAATATGGATGGTCTCAATCGGGGAGGGCGCCTCGATGGCGCCCCACACTCCCAGGCGCTGCAGCAGAATTTTTGCACCCTGCGACAAGGCCAGGGCGCGCGGGTCGGCGGGACGGGAAAAATCGCTATTGGCTTCCAGCACCATCACCGCCAGGCCGCTGTCTTTCAGCGCCAGCGCCAGCGCTCCTCCCGCCGGGCCGCCACCGGCAATGAGCACGTCTACGTGATTTGGAATTGTCATTGCGAGGAGGCGCCAGCCGACGAAGCAATCTCGTTTTTCTCCAGGCACACAAGAAGCGAGATTGCTTCGCTACGCTCGCAATGACAGGCATTAAATATCATCATACAAATCTTTCCAGTCCGGGTTGAAATCCTTGATCAAATCCAGCTTGTCCTGCCTCGAACCACCCTTGATCTGCTTTTCGCGGCTGATCGCACCGTAAGCTTCCTCTCCGACTTCAAAATATACCAGCTTATGCACGCGGTAGCGTTTAGTGAAGCCTTCATGAACATCCGTTTTATGCTCATACACCCTGCGTTTCAGATCATTGGTAACGCCGGTGTAAAGCACTTTGTTGTTTTTATTGGTGAGAATGTAAACAAAGAACTGGCGCGGCACTCTCCCCACTCCGCCGTCATTGCGAGGAGCAAAGCGACGAAGCAATCTCGTTCTTCGGCCGCAGAGAAAAACAGGATTGCTTCGTCACTGCGTTCCTCGCAATGACATTAGAGCCTCGATCTCCGCGACAGTCTTGGGCGCGCCGTGGGTCAGCACCTCGCAGCCCTGCTCGGTCACCACCACATCGTCCTCGATGCGGATACCGATATTCCAGAAGCGCTCCGGCACGTCGTCAGCAGGGCGGATGTAGCAGCCCGGCTCCACCGTCAGCGCCATGCCCGGTTGCAGCAGACGCCACTCGCCGCCCTGCTTGTATTCGCCCACGTCGTGCACGTCCATGCCCAGCCAGTGGCCGGTGCGGTGCATGTAGAAGCGCTTGTAGCTTTCCTGCTCCAGCACCTCGGCCAGCGTGCCCTGGCACAGGCCCAGGTCGATGAAGCCCTGCGCCAGCACTTTCACTGCGGCATCGTGCGGCGCATTCCAGTGGCTGCCGGGGCGGACCTGCTCGATGGCCGCGGCCTGCGCCGCCAGCACCAGTTCATACACCGTTTTCTGCGCGGCACTGAATTTGCCGTTGACCGGGAAAGTGCGGGTGATGTCGGCGGCGTAACCATCCAGCTCGCAGCCGGCGTCGATCAGCAGCAGTTCGCCACTTTTAAGCGGGGCATCGTTGAACACGTAATGCAGCACGCAGGCATTCGCCCCGCCCGCCACGATCGAGCTGTAGGCCGGCGCCTGCGCGCCGTGGCGGCGGAACTCGTGCAGCAGTTCAGCCTCGATCTCGAATTCGCTGCGCCCTGGCCGGGTCTGGCGCATGGCACGCACATGGGCCGCGGCGGAAATCTCTGCGGCGCGGCGCATGGTGGCAATCTCTGCGGCATCCTTGATCAGGCGCATCTCGTCCAGAACAGCGCGCACGTCCAGGATCGCCCCTGGCGCGCTGATGCCGCTCCTGACCTGCTCGCGCACGCTGTTCAGCCAGCCCACGGCGCGGGCGTCCCAGGCGCTGTCGGCGCCAAGGTGGAAATGCAGGCTGGGCTGATCGGCCAGCAGTTTGGGCAGCATTTCGTCCAGCTGGGCAATGGGGTAAGCCTCGTCGAAACCGAAAGCCTCTTTCGCGCCTTCCGGGCCATGGCGGAAACCATCCCAGATCTCGCGTTCCAGGTTCTTTTCACGGCAAAACAGGATGCTTTTAACTTTTCCATCGCGTAGCGGTGGCACTGCATCCCCCTCGCCCGCAGGCGGGAGAGGGCTAGGGGAGAGGGCAACACCCGCTACCAGCACCAGCACGGCTTCCGGTTCGACAAACCCGGTCAGGTAATGAAAATAGCTGTCGAAGCGGTAGGGATAGTGGCTGTCGCGGTTGCGCGGCCGCTCCGGCGCGGTGGGAATGACGGCGACACCGCCGCCCATGGCAGAGGCAAGCCGGATGCGACGTTGCTGGTATAATTGGAAATTATGCATGAACTGAAATGGAGAGAATTCTCATGATTATTCAGGATTTACCCGGCAAAAGCAAAATGGCGGTGGCCTGGCAGGCGGGCTTCCTGATTTTCTCCGCGGCGGCGCTCCTGCTCTCCGGCTGCTCTTCCGTCGCGCCGCGCAGCGAACGCGCCGCATCCGCCCCGGTTGCCAGCAAGCCCGCCAAGGGCGGCGGCTATTACCTCGATGACGGCCCCGGTGACAACCCGCCCGCCAATCTCGACGCCATTCCTGATGCCGAACCCAGGGCCGAAGCGCTGCACAAATTCGCCAACCGGCCCTACACCGTGCTGGGCCAGAGCTATACCCCCGCCACCCGGCTAGCCCCTTACAAGGTGCGTGGCATCGCCTCGTGGTACGGGCGGCGCTACCACGGCCAGAAAACCGCGACCGGCGAAACCTACGACATGTACGCCATGAGCGCCGCGCATCCCACCTTGCCGATTCCGAGCTTCGCCCGCGTGACCAACACCGGCAACGGCAAATCGGTGATCGTGCGCGTCAACGACCGTGGCCCGTTCCTCAGCAGCCGGCTGATCGATCTTTCCTACACCGCCGCCTACAAATTGGGCGTGCTCAATGGCGGCACCAACAAGGTTGAAGTGGAAAGCATTGATCCATCCGATTCTCAACTCGCCGCCGCGCAGCCTCAGCCGCAACCCATACAAGCCACGCCGCTTGCTGTAGCGCTTCCAGCAACGCCCATCGCCGCCACCCCGGAAGCCACCCCGCCCGTCAGCGGCGGCGACGGCAACGTATTCCTGCAACTGGGCGCATTCAGTTCGCGTGACAACGCCGAGAATTTCAGCAACCGCATGAAGCTGAGCCTCGGTGCCATGGTGGAAAAACTGCACATCAGCGGCAGCGGCGGAATGTTCCGCGTGCGCCTCGGCCCTTACGCCAGCCGCGGCGAAGCAGGTCAGGCGGCTTCGCAGATCAGCCAGGCGGCGAATATTTCTCCCGTCATTGCGCGTTAGCTGGAGCCCGTATGACGGCCCCTGCTGAGCGCAAAACAACGACACCATGCACAACTTAAACGCCATGATGGGCGCGGCATGAGTTACCAGCCGCCCTTTACCATCACCCCGGCGATTTTGCAGCAGGCGGCCGATATCTGCGAGTTGCTGGGCAGGTGGTCGGTAACGGCCGATGCCGCGCTGTCTCCCCGCTTGCGCCGCGACAACCGCATCCGCACGATTCAGGCCTCCCTCGCCATCGAGAACAACACGCTCAGCCTGGAGCAGGTGACGGCTGTGATTGAAGGCAAGCGCGTGCTGGGCTTGCCGCGCGAAATCCAGGAAGTGCGCAACGCCTTCACGGCTTACGAACATCTTGTGGACTGGCGGGCCGACCGGATTGATGATCTGCTAGCCGCGCACGGGAAGCTGATGGCGGGGCTGACCGACGATGCCGGCGTCTTTCGCGCGGGTGGCGTGGGCATTTATCGCGGCCGGGAGCTGGCGCACATGGCGCCGCCGCCGGGCCGCGTGCCGCACCTGATGGCGGATTTGCTTGCCTGGGTGGCGCGCGCCGACGTTCACCCCCTGATTGCCAGCTGCGTCTTCCATTACGAATTCGAGTTCATCCATCCCTTTTCCGATGGCAACGGGCGTATGGGGCGGCTGTGGCAAACCTTGATCCTGAGCGAATGGCAAGCCCTGCTGGCCTATCTGCCGGTCGAGACCGTGATACGCGACCGGCAGGCGGATTATTATCGCGCCCTGGGCGAGGCCGATGCGGCCGCCGACGCCACGCCATTTGTGGCTTTCATGCTGCAAGCCTTGCTCGCGGCGATGCGCGAGGCCGTGACGCAAGCAGGTTCGGAGAAAAGTTCGGAGAAAAGTTCGGAGAAAATCCTCGCCTGCCTGCGCCAAACGCCAGGCATGTCAGCCCGGGACATCGCCATGAAGCTGGATCTGAGCCCGCGCGCGGTGGAAAAACAGATTGCCGCGCTCAAGCAATCCGGCCGCCTGCGCCGGGTCGGGGCGGCCAAGGGCGGATATTGGGAAGTGTTGTGAACCCGGACGCCGGATGGTGGTCTGCTATAATTCCGCTTCCCCGAATCCAGGAAACCCCATGAAACATCTGCTGTTGCTGTTCACCCTTTTCTTTTCCTTCAATGCCGTGGCCGAACAGGTCCTGCCGCTCCCGCCCGCGCCGCCCATCGCCGCGCGCGCCTATCTGCTGGCCGATTTTTCCAGCGGCCGCCTGCTGGTTCAGCAAGGCATCAACGATCGGGTCGAGCCCGCCTCCCTGACCAAATTGATGACCGCCTACCTGACTTTCACCGCCATCAAGCAGGGCAGGCTGAAAATGAACCAGGTGCTGCCGGTTTCGGAAAAATCCTGGCGCACGGAAGGCTCGCGCATGTTCATCGAGCTGGACCGGCCGGTCACGGTGGATGAATTGATCCATGGCATGATCATCCAGTCCGGCAATGATGCCTGCGTCACGCTGGCGGAAGGCATTGCGGGCAGCGAGGAGGTGTTTGCCCAGATGATGAACCAGCAGGCGGCGCGATTGGGGATGAAAAACACCCATTACATGAATTCGACCGGCCTGCCGCACGCGCAGCACTACACCACGGCTTACGATCTTTCGCTGCTGGCGGCGGCGATCATTCGCGACTTCCCCGAGGATTTCAAGTACTACTCGATGAAGGAGTACCGCTACAACAACATCACCCAGCCCAACCGCAATCGCCTGCTGTGGCTGGACCCCAGCGTGGACGGGATGAAGACCGGGCACACCGAATCCGCCGGCTACTGCCTCATCGCCACCGCGAAGCGCGATCCGATGCGGCTGATCTCGGTGGTGCTGGGCGCCTCCTCCGACAATGTGCGCGCGACGGAAAGCCAGAAATTGCTGAATTACGGCTTCCAGTTTTTCAGCAGCCATCGCGTCTATGCCAAGGGGCAGACCGTTTCCAGTCTGCCGGTGTGGAAGGGAAAGGAAAAAATCCTCAAGACGGGCGTCAGCCAGGATCTTCTCCTGACCTTGCCGAAAGGCCACTACAGCCGGGTCAAGGCTAGCGTGGTCAGCAAGCAGCCGCTGCTTGCCCCGATCTCGGCGGGTCAGGCCGTGGGCACTCTGCGGCTCACCCTGGATGATAAACCGCTGGTGGAATACCCCCTGGTCGCCCTGGAAGAAATGCCGCTCGCCAACATCTTCAGCCGCACTTTGGACAGCATCAGGCTATGGTTCAAATAGTCCATCTCAACGGGCAGTTTCTGCCCCTGGAAGAGGCCCGCGTCCCGGTGCTGGACCGCGGCTTCATCTTCGGCGATGGCGTGTATGAAGTTATTCCGGTCTATTCGCGCCACCCGTTTCGTTTGCAGGATCATCTGACACGTTTGCAGTACAGCCTGGACGGCATACGTCTCGCCAATCCGCATAGTGATGCGGAATGGGCCGCGCTGGCGGGTGAGCTGGTCGCCCGGAACGAGGGCGAGGATCAGTACGTTTACCTGCACATCACGCGCGGCGTGGCTAAACGCGATCATGCTTTTCCCAGGGATACGCCGCCCACGGTGTTCATGATGAGCAACCCGCTGCTGCCGCCCGACCCGGCCTTGCGGCAAAACGGCGTGGCAGCCGTCACGGCGGTGGACAACCGCTGGCTGCGCTGCGACATCAAGGCTATTTCGCTGCTGCCCAACGTGCTGCTGCGACAGCAGGCGGTGGATGCCGGTACGGCGGAAACCGTGATGCTGCGCGACGGCTTTTTGAGCGAGGGCTCGGCCAGCAATATTTTCGTGATCAAGGATGGCGCGCTGCTGGCACCGCCGAAAGGGCCGCTCATGCTGCCCGGCATCACTTACGACGTGGTGCTGGAGCTTGCCGCCGCAAACGGCATCGTGTTTCACGTGGAACCCATTGCCGAAAGCACCCTGCGCAGCGCTGACGAGATCTGGCTCACCTCGTCCACCAAGGAAATCCTGCCCGTCACCCTGCTGGATGGCCATGCCGTCGGCAGCGGCGCTCCAGGGCCAATCTATCGCAAGCTGGACCAGCTCTATCAGGACTACAAGGCCACCATCATGCGCCAGCCATCACCATGAACGAGCCGGAAACCCTGCTGGAATTTCCCTGCGCCTTCCCCATCAAGATCATGGGGCGGACAGAGGACGGCTTCGCCAATGCCATGCTGGAAATGGTGCTGCGTCACGCCCCGGACTTCGACGCCGCGCTCATGACAATGAAGGTCAGCAGCGGCAACAAATATCTCTCCCTCACCTGCACCATCAATGCGACCTCGAAACAGCAGCTGGACGATCTGTACCGGGAAATCACGGCGCATCCGATGGTGGTGATGGCGCTGTGAAACGTGAGGGGTGAGGGGTGAGGGGTGAGGGGTGAGGAGGAAAAACCACTGGTGGATGGCTTACCGCTCACCCGTCGCTTGGGCCTGGTGGATTTCCTGCCCACCTTCGAGGCCATGAAAGCCTTCACGGCGCAGCGCGGGCCGGATACGCCGGACGAGATCTGGCTGTTGCAGCACCCGCCGGTCTATACCCTGGGCCTGGCCGGCAAGCCTGAGCACCTGCTGCGCGGCACGGACATCCCGGTGGTGAATATCGATCGTGGCGGTCAGATCACTTACCACGGGCCGGGCCAGGTCGTGGTCTATCTGCTGCTGGATCTGAAGCGGCGCGGCATCGGCGTCAAGGAGCTGGTGCGGCGCATGGAGCAGGCCATCATCGACCTGCTGGCAGAATATGGCATCCATGCCGTGCGGCGCGACAAGGCGCCAGGCGTGTATGTCAACGATGCCAAGATCGCCGCCCTGGGCCTCAGAATCAGGAACAACTGCAGCTACCACGGCCTGTGCCTCAACGTGGACATGGATCTCGCCCCCTACGCCAGCATCAATCCCTGCGGCTACGCCGGGCTGCAAGTCACGCAGACGCGCGACCACGGCATCCATGCCGCTGCGGCTACGCTGGCAGAAGAACTGGCGCGGCAGTTGCAGTTGCAGTTGGGATATACTGGAAAACCGATTAACCACGGAGGACACGGAGAGCACGGAGATTCTTCCATGCAAAACTCCGTGTCCTCCGTGCTCTCCGTGGTTTAAATCAAATATCACATGGCAGACCCCAAACTTCATAAGGGCGCGGCCAAGACGTCGCGCATCCCGATCAAGATCGTGCCCCAGGAACCGTTGCGCAAGCCGGCCTGGATTCGCAGCAAAATATCGTCCGGCGGGAAATTCGGCGAGATCAAGCAGATTCTGCGCGAGAACAATCTGCACACGGTGTGCGAGGAAGCCGCCTGCCCCAATATCGGCGAGTGCTTCAGCCACGGCACTGCCACCTTCATGATCCTCGGCGATCTGTGCACGCGGCGCTGCCCGTTCTGCGACGTGGGCCACGGCAAGCCCCTGCCGCCCGATGAAAATGAACCGGCGCAACTGGCGCGCACCATTGCCGCCATGAAGCTGAAATACGTGGTCATCACCAGTGTTGACCGCGACGACCTGCGTGACGGCGGGGCAGGGCATTTCGCCGCCTGCATCCGGGCCGTGCGCGAAGCGTCGCCAAACACCCGCATCGAGACCCTGGTGCCGGACTTCCGTGGCCGTCTGGAAAAGGCACTGGAGATTCTCGGCAACGAGCCGCCGGACGTGCTCAACCACAACCTCGAAACCGTGCCGCGCCTCTACAAACAGGCCCGTCCCGGCGCCGATTACATCCACTCGTTGCAACTGCTGCGCGACTTCAAGCAAGCCCACCCCGCCATCCCCACCAAATCCGGCCTGATGGTCGGCCTGGGCGAAACCGACGAGGAAATTCTCGAGGTCATGCGCGATCTGCGTGCCCATGAGGTGGACATGCTCACCATCGGCCAGTACCTGCAGCCCTCGCGCCACCACCTGCCCGTCACGCGTTTTGTGGCGCCGGAGCAGTTCGATGCTTTTACCCGGGCGGCCAGGGAAATGGGTTTCAGGAATGCTGCCTGTGGGCCGATGGTGCGTTCGAGCTACCATGCTGACTTGCAGGCGCATGATGTGGCCTGACTACAGTGTTCATTTGCGCAAAGCCCGGAGTAAATAGTGATTAACAATGATGTATTACGCAGTATCCGCTATGCGCTGGACCTCAGCGATGCAAAAGTCGCGGAGATGATCCGGCTGGCCGAGCGCGAAATCGCTTTATCCGACGTCGAGAACCTTCTCAGGAAAGAAGACGAAGAAGGTTTTGTCGAGTGTGGTGCAGATGTTCTGGTGTCATTTCTGGATGGCCTGATCGTTCACAGAAGAGGCAAGATGGAGCCCCGGCCGGAAGAACAGGCCAAGAAGCCGGAACGGCGTCTGACCAATAACGCCATCCTGAAAAAGCTGCGCGTGGCCTTTGAACTGAAGGAAGAGGACATGCATAAAACGCTGGAACTCGCCGGATTCAGTGTTTCCAAGCCGGAACTGAGTGCCCTGTTCCGGCAAAAGGGGCATAAAAACTACCGTACGTGCGGCGATCAGCTTCTGCGTAATTTCTTGAAAGGCCTGGTCATCCGGCACAGAGGCAGTCAAGCGCAATGAAAATTCCCAACAGACTCCAGCCGCTGGTCGACGATGGCCTGGTCGACGATGTCGTCCGCCAGCTCATGAGCGGCAAGGAGGCGATGGTCTTCGTAGTGCGTTGCGGTGAAGAGGTTCGCTGTGCCAAGGTTTACAAGGAAGCCAATAAACGCAGCTTCCGCCAGAGCGTGGATTATACCGAAGGCCGCAAGGTCAAGAACAGCCGCAAGGCGCGCGCCATGGAGAAGGGCTCCCGCTATGGCCGCAAGGCGCAGGAAGAGGCCTGGCAGAGCGCAGAGGTGGATGCCATGTACCGCCTCGCTGCCGCCGGCGTGCGCGTGCCCAAGCCCTACAATTTCCATGAGGGCGTGCTGCTCATGGAACTGGTGACCGATATCGACGGCAATGCCGCGCCACGGCTGAATGATGTGGTGCTGACGGAGGAGCTGGCGCGCGCCTACCATCACGCCCTGCTTCGGGAAGTGGTGCGCATGTTGTGCGCCGGAGTTGTTCACGGCGACCTGTCCGAATTCAACATCCTCGTCGGTAGCGACGGGCCGGTCATCATCGACCTGCCGCAAGCAGTTGACGCCGCTGGCAACAAGCACGCCAGCAGCATGCTGGAACGGGACGTTGAAAATCTGGCGAACTATTTCGGGCGTTTTGCTCCCGATTTGCGCAAGACGGATTATGGCAAGGAAATCTGGTCTCTCTACGAGAGTGGCGAGCTGCATACCGAGGTCAAGCTGACCGGCCGCTTCGAGCGTATCGAAAAGCCGGCCGACCTTGGTGGCGTGATGCGGGAAATCAATGCCGCGCTTGCCGCCGAGGCGGCGCGACAGCGCCCGCAGGAAACGGAGCAATAAATCCCAAAAAATCGGTTATTAACCCGGCCCTTGAATATCCGTGGGTGTAGGAGGCCCGCCCCGGGCCGATCCAAGCGGCCAATCGCGGCCTACCCCGTTCCCTTTGCGGTAAAGAATGAATACAACCACTGATCCCGCAGCCGTCACCTGCGCTACCTGCGAAGCCTGCTGTTGCCGGCTGGAAGTGTTGCTGCTGGCTGGCGACGACATCCCGCTGCGGTTGACGGCAGAGAACCCGTGGGGCGGGCAGGTGATGGCGCGCCTGGAGGATGGCTGGTGCGCGGCGCTGGACCGAAGCACCATGCTGTGCAGGATTTACGGGCAGAGGCCGGGGATCTGCCGCGATTATCAGGCGGGGGAGCCCGACTGTCTCGAACAGCGCGCCCAGCTTGGCTCTCGCGCATGACATTGTCGCAGCAAAAATAATCGTGTAGGGTTAGGCCCCATGAAATCCCGCTTGACACTCCTGCCACTTCTGCTGCTGGTCTTCGCCTTGCTGTTCAGCCAGCAAGGCGCGGCGATTCACGCCCTGTCGCACCAGGGCGAGTCTCTGCCCGGCCACTCCCGGCAGGATAAACAACTTCCGCACTCGCCCGCCTGCGATGAATGCCTGGCCTATGCTGGCGTCGGCAATGCCGTTGCGGCCAGCAGCCTGTTTATCCCCTCCGCAACCGTTCACCGCCAGCAGGTTGCGGCAAACCATCCGTCACCGCTGTTTCAGCCAGTTCGCCTTTACCGCGCCAGAGCCCCGCCTGTCCTCGTCTGAGTAACATCTTCAAACGGCCTTGATGGCCTTGTATTGAACCTTTGTTGTGACGAGGTACCCCCATGTTTAGACACAAACTTATTGTGTCCGGCATCTCATTGATGCTGGGCGCTCCCTTGTCCGTGCTGGCCGCGGACAATACGGAAATTCTGCAAATCCGCGACGAAATAAAAGCTATGAAGCAGGGCTACGAGGCACGCATCGAAGCGCTGGAACAACGCCTGCAGCGCGCCGAAGCGGGTGCCGAAAAAGCAGAGACCCGAGCCACCCAGGCCGAGCCAGTCATGGCTCCAGCCACAGCCGGAAATGCTTTCAATCCGGCTATTTCGCTGATTCTGTCCGGCACTTATACCAGCCTGTCACAAGATCCGGCGGACTACCGCATTACCGGCTTCATGCCGGGCGGAGAGATTGAGCCGGGGTCGCGCGGCTTCAGCCTGGCCGAATCAGAGCTGATAGTGAGCGCCAACATTGACCCCAACTTCCATGGTTATCTGACTCTTGCCCTGTCACCGGAAAACACGCTGGGCGTGGAAGAGGCCGCGATCCAGACCACCACCCTGGGGCATGGTCTCACCGCCAAGGCCGGGCGCTTTTACTCCGGCATCGGCTACCTCAACGAACAGCATCCCCATGTGTGGGATTTCGTTGATGCGCCGCTCGCCTACAAGGCTTTTCTTGGCCGCCAGTATGGCAATGACGGGGTGCAACTGAAATGGATCGCGCCAACCGACACCTTCCTTGAATTTGGCGCCGAAGCCGGACGTGGCAGCAACTTTCCCGGCTCGGAGCGCAACAAGAACGGTGTCGGCTCCTATGCCCTGTTCGCTCATCTAGGTGATGATGCCGGTACGGATCATAGCTGGCGCGCCGGCATTTCCTGGCTACATAACACGGCCAAAGCACGCGAATACGAGGATCTCGACATTGCGGGCAATACGGTCACTAACGCGCTGGATGGCAGCAGCAAGCTGTGGCTGGCGGATTTTGTGTGGAAATGGGCGCCCAACGGCAATCCTGCCTATCGCAACTTCAAGTTGCAGGGCGAATATTTCCGCCGCCAGGAGGATGGTGACCTGACTTTTGACACCGCCAGCCTGGCAAGCATCGACCGCTACAGCGCAACCCAGTCTGGCTGGTACCTGCAAGGGGTTTACCAGTTCATGCCGCACTGGCGCGTGGGCCTGCGTGCCGACCGGCTCGATAGCGGCACGGTGGATTACGGCGTTGTCAATAGCGCGAATCTGAGCGGGTCCGCCTACAATCCATCACGCAACAGCCTGATGGTCGATTATTCCCCCAGCGAATACAGTCGCGTGCGCCTGCAACTGGCCCAGGACAAGTCGCGCGAGGGCGTCACGGATAACCAGCTTTTCCTGCAATACATCATGAGCCTGGGCGCTCATGGCGCGCACAAATTCTAGGGAGCAATCATGCTGAAGCAAATGCTGAAAATTTCACTGTTGCCCGTGCTGGCAGCCATTTCATTACCTGCGCTGGCAGGACTCAATATTGTTGCCTGCGAGCCCGAGTGGGGGGCGCTCGCCAGCGAATTGGGCGGCGACAGGGTAAAGGTATACAACGCCACCACCGCACAGCAGGACCCGCACCACATCCAGGCCAGACCCATCCTGCTCGCCCGCTCCCGCAACACTGACCTGCTGGTCTGCACGGGAGCGGAACTGGAAGCCGGCTGGCTGCCGATACTGCTGCGCCAGTCGGGCAACGGCAATATCCAGCCCGGCAAACCGGGTTATTTCGAGGCTGCGGCTTACGTGCCGAAACTGGAAATTCCGGCTCGCCTTGACCGTGCCGAAGGGGATGTCCATGCCGCGGGCAATCCCCACATCCACACCGATCCGCGCAACATCGCCCTGGTGGCGGATGCGCTGGCCAAGCGGCTGGCCCAGCTCGACCCCGCCAGTGCCTCGCACTATCAGGCACGTCACCAGGCCTTTGCCGGCAAATGGCAGGTAGCCATCCAGCGCTGGGAAAAACAGGCTGCCCCGCTCAAGGGTATGCCGGTCGTGGTGCAGCACAAGGCGTTTCCCTACCTCAGCCACTGGCTGGGGCTACAGGAAATCGCCGTGCTGGAACCCAGGCCCGGGGTTGAGCCCGGCAGCGGCCATTTGGGCGAAGTGCTGACACAGATCTCGCGGCAGCCGGTCAAAATGGTTCTGCGGGCGGCCTATCAGGATGGGCGGCCTTCGGAATGGCTGGCTGAAAAAGCCAAAATCCGGGCGGTGGCGCTGCCCTTTACCGTGGGCGGGTCGGAACAGGCGCGGGATCTGTTCAGCCTGTTCGACGATACCCTGCAGAAATTGCTGGCAGCCGCAAAATGAATATTGATTTGAGCCTGCTGCTGCCCGCCTTACTGGCGGGTCTGCTGGTGCTCGCTACCCACGTGCCCATGGGCATGCAGGTGCTGGCGCGGGGAATCGTCTTCATCGATCTCGCGGTGGCCCAGATCGCCGGTCTGGGCGTTATCGCGGCAGACCGCCTGGGCTTCGAGCCCCAGGGCTGGGCGGTGCAGCTTTCCGCCGTGAGCGCGGCGCTGGCCGGGGCGGCCATCCTCACCTATAGCGAGAAGCGCTGGCCGGAAGTGCAGGAAGCGCTGATCGGAACCCTGTTCGTTCTGGCCGCCAGCGGCGGGGCTTTGCTGCTGGCGGATAATCCACACGGCGGCGAGCACCTCAAGGATTTGCTGGTCGGACAGATTTTATGGGTCAATCCATCACAGCTGTGGCCGGTGGCGCTGCTGACCGCGCTGCTGCTGGTCGCATGGGGGCGCTGGCGGGATCGTCTGGGGAGCTTCGGGTTTTATGGGCTTTTCGCCTTTGCGGTAACGGCCTCGGTGCAGCTGGTTGGCATCTATCTGGTTTTTGCCAGCCTGGTCATTCCGGCGCTTGCCACCCGTCATTATCCGTCGCGCCAGCGCGTGCCCGTGGCCTACCTGCTGGGCGGCGCCAGTTATGCAGCGGGTTTGGCAGTTTCTGCCTGGGCAGACTTGCCGCCGGGCGCCGTTATCGTCTGGGTCATCGCCCTGTTTGGAACTTTTATCTACTGGGCCGGGCCGGATTCAGGCAATCCCCTATTGAGTGTACCGCCTGATCGGGCCTAGAATACCCTGCTAATTTGTTGGATAACATCGTGCTTTCATTTTTTCGTAAATCCAAACAGCAGGAACCCGCAGCCGCCAAGCCGGTGGCCGCCGTGCCCGCAAGGCCAAAGGCGGCGGAAGCCGCTCCCCCGGTTGCTCCGCCGCCGGTTGCCGCCCCACAAGCTGTGGCTGCAACACAGGTACAGTCCTGCGACGAGCTGGTGGTCTTTGAAAAAATCAGTGCCGAAACCGGCACGATCGTGGAAGAAGCCGCTGTTTATTACGCCAACAACATGGCTGCCCAGGCGGTTGCCGCCCTGAACCAATATATTCACGATTACCCCGACAAAAAGGAAATGCAGCCCTGGCTGATGCTGTTCGATCTTTACCAGCTAATGCATAACAGTCAGGCGTTCAACGAATTGTCGATGCAGTTCGTGGTCAAATTCGAGCGTTCGGCGCCGATCTGGAAGGCGCCCGCCGCGCCTGCGCCGGTCAAGAAGGCCGACGTGGCGCACAAGGACCTGATTTCCCTGGGTGTTCGTCTCGCGGCTGGCGCACAGATGGAGAAATTGTGCCAGCTTGCGCAAGGTTCCGGCACGGCGCGCGTCAATGCCGGCGATATTTCCTCGGTGGAGCTGGGCGGCTGCAAGCTGATGCAGGAAGGTCTGCTGGGCTGCCGAAAGAAGGGCAAGAGCGTCCAGATTGAAGGCGTGGAAAACCTGATCGAAACGCTGAAAAAGCAGATCGCGGCTGAAAGCCATAGCGATGAAGACAGGCAGGCCTGGCTGTTGCTGTTCGAGCTTTATCAATGGCTGAGCAGGGAAACGGAGTATGAAGACCTTGCGATTGAATATGCCGTCACCTTCGAAATATCGCCACCCGCCTGGGAAGCTGCCAAGGCGCCCCTGATTACCCAGAAAGCCCAGGTTGTTGCGGCTGCCGGAAAGGATGCCCCGGACGATGACCTATTTCCGCTGAGCGGCGTTATTTCGGAATCCAGCCAGTCCAGGCTGGATGAACTAATCAAATACGCAGCGGACAAACAGGAAGTTCGCATCAACATGGCCGAGGTGACACGCGTGGATTTCGTGGCGGTAGGCAACTTCATGGGCACGCTGATCAACCTCACCCAGGCCGGCAAGAAAGTACTGCTTGTGGAAGTCAACGAAATGGTACGAGCGCTGTTCCACATGATGGGCATCCATGAATTTGCCACCCTGATCCGCAAAAAACCGCGTTGATTTCACCCCGGCAAGGCCGGGTATAATTCCAGACTACCCAGTTAATCGCAGGAAATTTCAATGGAACAGTATCACGGCACCACCATTC
Organism: Sulfuricella sp.; assembly: GCA_041651995.1. NCBI lineage: Bacteria > Pseudomonadati > Pseudomonadota > Betaproteobacteria > Nitrosomonadales > Sulfuricellaceae > Sulfuricella > Sulfuricella sp. The sequence continues at coordinate 80,659 of JBAZID010000008.1, forward strand.
TCTCCGTGCGCCGCGGCAGCAGCGTGGCCATGGGTGGCGACGGACAGGTGACACTGGGAAATATCGTGGTCAAGGCCACGGCGCGCAAGGTGCGCCGTCTCTACCATGACCGGATTCTGGCGGGTTTCGCCGGCGGTACGGCAGATGCCTTCACCCTGTTCGAACGCTTCGAAGCCAAGCTGGAAAAACATCAGGGCCATCTCCTGCGCTCCGCCGTCGAGCTGGCCAAGGACTGGCGCACCGACCGCATGCTGCGCCGCCTCGAAGCCATGCTGACGGTGGCCGACCGCGAGGCTTCCCTGATCATCACCGGCAACGGCGACGTGCTGGAACCGGAGGACGGCCTGCTCGCCATCGGCAGCGGCGGCGCCTACGCCCAGAGCGCGGCGCGCGCCCTGCTCGACCACACCGAACTGCCCGCCGCCGAGGTGGTAAAGAAGTCGCTCGTCATCGCCGCGGATCTGTGCATTTACACCAACCAGAATCACATTATCGAAGTGCTTGAATAAGTGTGGTGAGACGTTAAGAGGTGAGGGGTGAGGCGGAAATTCCCCCGAACCCGCGCCTCACCTCTCACCCCTAACTCCTCACGAGTATAACCATGTCCGAAATGTCCCCCCAGGAAATCGTCCACGAACTCGACAAGCACATCATTGGCCAGGATGCCGCCAAGCGGGCGGTCGCCATTGCGCTGCGCAACCGCTGGCGTCGCAGCCAGGTTGCAGAGCCGTTGCGCACCGAGATCACGCCCAAGAACATTCTCATGATCGGCCCCACCGGCGTGGGCAAGACCGAAATTGCACGGCGCCTCGCGAAGCTGGCCAATGCGCCTTTCATCAAGGTAGAGGCCACCAAATTCACTGAAGTGGGCTATGTCGGGCGCGATGTGGATTCGATTATTCGCGATCTGGTGGATATTTCCATCAAGCAGACGCGTGAGCGGGAAACCCGCAAGGTCCGCTTCCGTGCCGAGGAACATGCCGAGGAACGCATTCTCGATGCGCTTCTCCCGCCCGCCCGCGATGGCGGCGACACGGAAAGCGCAACGCGGCAGAAATTCCGCAAGATGCTGCGCGAGGGCCAGCTGGATGACAAGGAAATAGAGATCGAGATTTCCGCGTCACAGGCCCAGATGGAAATTTTTGCGCCACCCGGCATGGAAGATCTCACTTCACAGATTCAGGGCATGTTTCAGAACATCGGCCAGACCCGCAGCAAGACGCGCAAGCTCCTGATTCGCGATGCGATGAAACAGGTTACCGAGGAAGAAGCACTGAAGCTGGTCAACGAGGAGGAGATGAAGCTTGCCGCTGTCCGCAACGTGGAACAGAACGGCATTGTTTTTCTCGATGAAATCGACAAGATCACCAGCCGTTCCGAATCCACCGGTTCCGATGTTTCGCGTCAGGGTGTGCAGCGCGACCTGCTTCCGCTGGTTGAAGGCACCACCGTGACCACCAAGTTCGGCATGATCAGGACCGACCATATCCTGTTCATTTGCAGCGGCGCTTTCCACCTCGCCAAGCCATCGGACCTCGTACCCGAATTGCAGGGCCGCCTGCCCATTCGCGTCGAGCTCACCAGCCTCTCCGTGAGCGATTTCGAGCAGATTCTCACCAATACCGACGCCTGTCTCACGCGTCAGTATGAAGCCTTGCTGGAAACCGAGGGCGTCAAGCTGACCTTCAGCCCGGATGCGGTGCGCCGCCTCGCGGAGATCGCTTTCGAGGTCAACGATAGAACCGAAAATATCGGTGCCCGCCGCCTGCATACCGTGATGGAAAAACTGCTGGAAGAGATTTCATTCGATGCTGCCCGCCATAGCGGCCAAGCCTTTGCCATCGATGCGTCTTACGTCGACAGCCGCCTCAAGGAGCTGGCGCACAGCGAAGATCTGGCGAGATACGTGCTTTAAGCGTAAGCCATGCCTGTCCCGGATTCTCCCGGGCAGGTCATGCGGGCGTTGTGGCTGGGGCTTTCGGCAAGCTGTCCGCGAATGCTTCGCCTTCTTTCAGTGGTGCAAACACTTTATCCGTGGGGTCATACCCCAGCAGTTCGCCGTGAGCCAGATCGAAATACCAGCCATGAATGGAAATGTCGCCAGTGCTGGCCCGCTGTGCGATCCAGGGGAAGGTCAACAAATTCTCCAGTGACTGTAGAATCGCCCCCTGTTCGCAGGCATGGGACTGACGATCGAGGCTCTCCCCCGGCAATTCCCGGCGCACCTTCTCGCGAACGGGCTCGGCTATGCGCATCCATTTTGCGATATATTCCGAGCCTTCGCATTCTCCGGCATCCTGCATCAGCGCGCGGATACCGCCGCACTGCGAATGCCCCAGCACGATGATGTGCTCGACCCCAAGATGGCACACGGCAAACTCCAGGGCTGCGCTGACGCCGTGATAGCCGCCGCCGTATTCGCGCGGAGGCACCAGATTGGCCACGTTGCGCACCACGAAAATGTCGCCCGGTTCACTGCCGGTCAAAATGGCCGGGTCGACTCTGGAGTCGCAGCAGGCCAATACCAGCGCGCGCGGATGCTGGCCATGCTTGAGTTGCTCATACAAATTGCGATCCTCGCCGAAATAATTACCCTGAAAGCGTTTGAAGCCCGAAACGAATTTTTCGATATCCGACATTTTTTGTATCCTGGTTGTCAGCGACATAAGGTGTCCGTTGCAAGAATATTGAGTGCAAGGCCAAAGCATAAGGAATTTTAATGCAAGCATAAGCATTTACATAGTCGAATATATTTAACATACCGTACGAAAAAACCGGCATAACGAACTTCGTGGCTCGAACAGGCTAAAATGGCTGCTTAATCTGAAAAAAGCGGTGAAATGAGATTTGCAGGCTTAAATGAACACTCAGGATCAAACATATGAAATTCGTGGATCTGGATATTGGCCAGCAGTTCGAGATGGAAGGGGAGAGATATATTCGTACCGGCCCGCTGGTCGCTTCCCATGGCGAGAGCGGCAGGCAGCGTTTCATGGCGCGTTATATGGTGGTAAAGCCACTGGACGCGGCAACAGCAGAAGTGACGCGCAAGCCGGACTGGCTTTCATCGGATGCGGTAAACAGAGCCTTTGAAATTTTTAATGACCATTGTCTGAACCTGCTGGGGCAACTGGAGACGGAACTGCCCCCTGACCGGCTAAGCTCCATCCGCACCCAGCTCGATCAGGCCCGCCAGTCCTTTCTGGACAGCCTGCACAAAAAGTAAGTCCTGCCTCCCCGCCGTAGCGGCAATTTTCTGCTGCGGCCATAATTATTTCCATTGTATTCATTGCCTTGCTGATTATGGCGAGGCATGCACAAGCACGTCAGCAATAATCGGCATTGCATCTTTCATTTTATTAAATGATAATGGTTCTCATTAACAGACAATTTATTGGGAGCCAGATAATGAAATTTGCGGGATATGCATGCGGCGCACTTGCCATCACCCTGATCACCTTGACCGCCCCCGGTGCTGTGGCGGCACCGGACGAAATCCAGGTTTATACCGAGGAGATGAGCAATCCAGGTGAATTTGGCGTGGAACTGCACGTCAATTACGCCCTCAAGGGCGCAAAAGAGGCCAGCTACGAGGGCGAAAAACCGGGCCATCACATGCTGCAGGCCACGCCTGAATTTACCTACGGCGTGACCCGTACCTGGGAAGCAGGCCTGTACCTGCCCATGGCGCTCGATCCGGATGGAAATCTGTATAACAACGGCCTGAGGCTGCGCATGAAATACATCGCACCAAGCGAGGAGGGCACCCGTTTCTTCTGGGGGCTCAGTACCGAATTCGGCTATGCATCACGACGTGTTTCGGAAAGCCGCTGGGGCATGGAATTGCGCCCTATCATCGGCTACCGTGACGAAGACTGGCTGCTGAGCTTCAACCCGGTTGTGGATATGGATCTGTCCAATAACGTCAGCCGCGCACCCCAGTTCGACCCCGGCCTGAAAGTCACCCGCAAAGTCTCCGCGGGCATCCATGCCGGTTTCGAATACTATGGCGAATATGGGCCGCTGCACCAGATCCTGCCCGCTGATCAGCGCAGTCACGCCCTCTACGCGGTGATGGATGTCGAAAAGAAGAACTTCGATGTCAATTTCGGTATCGGGCACGGCTCCAGCGAAAATCCCGACAAGTGGGTGGCCAAGGCGATCATCGCCTTTCCATTCAACCTATAAAAAGCAGTTAACCACGGAGTTCACGGAGAACACGGAGTAAAAACCAAAGATTGCATGATGTTTGGCATTCACCCCTTGGGTGAGGCCATATATGACCGCAAACCGCCTTTGCGAGTTGGGCGACAAGTCGCCCATCCCTGCCTACCCCGCTTCTCCGTGTTCTCCGTGCCCTCCGTGGTTATCGAACTGAGGTTTCTAGGTTCAAATAGCTTCTTCCAGCGCCATTTCCAGTTCCAGCCAGTCTTCTTCCAGTTGCGCCACCCTTGTTTCCAGCTCCTCCCGCTTTTGATTCAGGCCTTGAACCAGCGCGGGGTCCGGGTTCTGGTACAGCCCCGGATCGGCAAGCTGCTCATTGATCGCGGCCAGGCTGGCCTGCGCCTGGTGCAATTCGGTTTCCAGCTTGCTCTGCCGGGAGAGCAAGGCTTTTTTGCGCGGGGCATTCTCACGCCGCGGCTTTTCCGGCGCAACAAGTGCCGCTGGGGCTTTATCAACCTGACGGCGCGTTTCCACCCATGAACGGTAATCTTCCAGGTCGCCGTCGAACAGTGCTGCCGTGCCATCGGCCACCAGCCACAGTTCGTCCGCTGTGGCGCGAATCAGGCTACGGTCGTGGGACACCAGCACCATCGCGCCGCCATACTCTTCCAGCGCCAGGGTCAGCGCATCGCGCATGTCGAGATCGAGATGGTTGGTCGGCTCGTCCAGCAGCAGCAGGTGCGGCTTTTGCCACGCCAGCAGGGCCAGCGCAAGGCGGCTTTTTTCGCCGCCGGAGAAGGTTTCCACTGGCCGGTCATCGCGCTCGCCCGCCAGACCGAAACGGCCGAGAAAATTGCGCAAATCCTGTGTCGTGGCCTGTGGCGCGATTCTGATCAGGTGTTCCAGTGGCGTGGCGGTACTGTCGAGGTGCTCAAGCTGATGCTGGGCGAAATAGCCGATGCGCAGTTCTGGCGCGGCTTCCCGGTTGCCCGCCGAAGGCTGCAACTCGCCCACCAGCAGCTTGATGAGAGTGGACTTGCCCGCCCCGTTGGGGCCCAAGAGGGCGATGCGCGCACCGGAGCGCAGCACCAGATTGATGTTTTCCAGCAGGACCTTGCCGTCATAGCCGCAACTGGCTTTTTCCAGCTTGAGCAGCGTGTCCGGGCTGCGTTCCGGCGCTTCGATTTCAAGTTCGAAATGACCGTGATCGACGTGTGACGGGGCGATGCGTTCCAGCCGCTCCAGCGCCTTGACGCGGCTTTGCGCCTGCTTGGCCTTGCTCGCCTTGGCGCGAAAGCGGCGGATGAAGTCCTCGAGATGCGCAATTTTCTCCTGTTGCTGCGCAAAAGCCTGATTCTGCTGCATGGCCCGTTCGGCGCGGGTGCGCTCGAAGTCATCATAACTGCCGCTATAGAGATCAATGATCTGGTCGTGCACATGGGCGATGCGGTTGACGCAGGCATTGAGGAACTCGCGGTCGTGGGATACCAGCAGCACGCTGCCGGGGTAGCGCGCGAGATACTGTTCCAGCCACAGAATGGCTTCGAGATCGAGGTGGTTGGTGGGCTCGTCCAGCAGCAGCAGATCGGCGCGGCGCATCAGGGCGCGGGCCAGGTTGAGGCGCATGCGCCAGCCGCCGGAAAAGCTCGTCACCGGGCGGGTCAGCTGCTCATTGGAAAACCCCAGCCCGTTGAGCAATTGCGCGGCACGGGAGGGCGCGGCGTAGCCTTCGATGGCCTCGAAGCGATGCTGGGCCTCGAACCAGGCGGCATCATGCGGCTCTTTGGCCAATACGCCCTCCAGCCGGCGCAGCTCGCTGTCGCCATCGAGCACGAATTCCAGCGCGGCACGCCCGGAGTTGTCGATTTCCTGCTCCACGAAGGCCAGGGTCTTGCCCTGCTGGAAGGAGATCTCGCCGCCATCGGGCCGGATCTCGCCGCGAATCAGACGGAAAAGGGTGGACTTGCCGCAGCCGTTCTTGCCCACCAGGCCGACGCGCTGGCTGGCAAAGATCTGCAGGTTGGCATTGTTGAGCAGCGGGGTGCCGCTCTGGAAGTAAATCAGGTTCTGGATCGTTAACATGGCGCGATAATACCAGAATGGGCTACGATGCCGCCCGAAGAGCAATCAACCTGAAAACTCAATTAACCACGGAGGGCACGGAGAGCACGGAGTAAAAATAATGAATTGTGCATTTCTGGGCATTCACCCGTTGGATGAGGTAATAAAAGGCTGTAAATTGCCCTTCTCCGTGTTCTCCGTGCCCTCCGTGGTTTCGAATTAAGGTTTTTTAGATCAATGGAGTAATGGCCATGACCAAAATTTACGTCTGGGATCTGCCGACCCGGCTGTTCCACTGGAGCCTGGTGGCGCTGCTGGCTTTTCAGTGGCTGAGCGGCGAATTCAGTGATGAACTGCTGGAATTTCACCTTCTCGGCGGCTACGCCATTCTCGCCCTGGTGGCCTTTCGCCTGCTGTGGGGCTTGGCTGGCAGCCGCTACGCACGCTTCAGCAGCTTCCTGCGCGGCGTGGGGCCGACCCTCGAATATGCGCGCGCGCTGCGTGCCAATGCCGCGCCGCGCTACCTTGGTCACAACCCGCTGGGTGGCTGGATGATCGTTGCATTGCTCGCCACGCTCGCGCTGCAGGGCATCACCGGCCTGTTTTCCAGCGACGATGTGATGACCAGCGGGCCGCTGCGGCATCTGGTGTCCGAACAGCTTGGCGACATACTGACGGAGCTCCACGAAGGCAGCTTCAACGTGCTGATGACGTTGGTGGTGGTGCATGTGGCTTCGATTGTGGCGCACCGGCTGTTCAAGGGCGAAGACCTGGTGCGGCCGATGCTGACCGGCTACAAGGATTCGGACGAGGCCCCAAAGAAACAGTAGTTGTTGCGTCCCTGTTGCTTGGCCTGGTACATCGCACTGTCGGCATATTTCACCAGCTGGTCGCAATCATCGGTGTCCAGCGGATAAAGAGCGATGCCGATGCTGGTGCTGATGCACAGTTCAAGGCCGTCGAGCAGGAAGGGTTCGCCAAACACCGCAATAACCTTGCGCGCCACGATGGCAGCGCACGCCCGGTCCGCAACCAGGGGCAGCAGCACGGTGAATTCATCCCCGCCCAGGCGCGCCACGGTGTCGGTTTCGCGTACAAAGGCGCGGATGCGCAGCGCTACTTCCTGCAGCAACAGATCGCCAATATGGTGGCCGTGGGTATCGTTCACCTCCTTGAAGTGGTCGAGGTCGAGAAACATCAGCCCGGCCCCGTGCCTGGCGCGCCGCGCCTGCGCCACCACCTGCGTCAGCCGGTCGTAGAACAGGGGGCGGTTGGGCAGATCGGTGAGGGCATCATAATGGGCCAGATGCTGGATGCGCGCCTCGATGGCCTTCTTCTCGCTGATATCTTCCAGGATGGAAATGAAATGCGTCACCTCGCCATCCGCGCCCCGGATCGGCGTGATGGTCTGCAGGGCAATGAATTCCGAGCCATCCTTGCGCTTCTCGACGGTTTCGCTGCTCCACACCTCGCCCTGCAATATGGTCTGCCAAAGCTTGTGGTAATAGTCAGCGTCCTGTTTGCCGGACTTGATAATGCGCGGGGTCTCGCCAAGCACCTCCTGTGACGGATAGCCGGTCATTCGGGTGAAGGACTGGTTCAGCCACTGGATGCGCCCGCGCCGGTCGGTGATGAATACCCCGTTGCTGGCGGAAGCCAGGGCCGTGCCCAGCAGGCGCAGTTGCTGCTGGTCCATGGCTTTTTCCAGTGCGGCACAGATGCGCCCGGCAATCATGCCCAGGCGTTGTGCCATGACGGGGTCGTCGAAAGCCTGTTCATGCCGTGAATACAGAGTGAAAGCGCCATACACCTCGCCACGGGTGATGAGCGGGATAGCCATGGCGGCTTTAAGGTGAAAGCGCTCAGTCATCGCACGCCATGGCAGGCAGGCCAGGTCAGAGCAATGGATAACCTGGGTCTGGCCCAGACGGATGGCCAGGCCCACGGGGCCGCGGCCCTGGGGGGTGTCATCCCAGCGCGTAGCGGTTTTTTCCAGTTCGAAGTGATAGTCTTCGCCCAGCCCGGCACTCGCGGCAATCGAAATTTCCCCGCCGCCCTCCTTGTGGCCGATCCAGACGAACTGGTAGCCCAGCAGGCGCGCCACCTCGCCGCAGATGAATTCGAGCAGGCGGGGCAGCGGCAGGCCGTGCAGCACCTGCTGATCGATTTCATTGAACAGCGTGTCGAGGGCCTGCAACTGCTCGCGCTCGGTCACATCGGCCAGGGTCAACAGCAGCCCTTCGACCTTGCCATCATCTCCCTTGACCGGCGTGAGATTCCAGTCCCAGTAGGTCATTGCCCGTTCGGGCTGGCCCGGATACTCGAATGGCTTGGCATGGGCAACATGGGCCTCGCCGCTTTCCAGTACGCGCCGGAAAATTTCCTCATTTTCGGCATTGGGGTAAAGTGCAAAGTGGTTTTTTCCCGCAAAAAAATCAGGTGTGCGCTGCTGGTCGGCCGCAGCGTAGTTTTCGTTGACGCGGATGAAGTTGAAGCTGGTGTCGAAATAAGCCACCAGCACGTGGATATTGGAAAAAATCCGCTCCATGAGCTGGTTGGCCAGTTTCAGTTCTTGCGCCGCAACGCGATAGCGCTGCTCGCTCAGGGCCAGCGCCTCGCCCTTGCGGTTCAGGTAAATGCCCAGCACAAAAAACATGGCCATGATTATGCTCACCCATGCCAGTGCCAGCAACGCGCTCTCCGGGCGCTCGCCATAATAGCTGAACCCCATGCCCACCATGGCAAGCAGGATCAAGCCATTACCTACAAGCAGCACCACCGGCACGACGAAGCGCAGCAGCGCGCCTCCCGGCCCCTTGCCGAGCAGGAGGGCCGCCAGCCCTTCATTGGAGCGCAGGAACAGCGCGCCCGCGCCCAGCAGCAGAAAGCATAATGATGCGGGGAAAGCCATGCCCGGCGCCACGTCGCCGGCAGGCAGCGCATTCAGGCGGAAAACAACGCCCATCATGGTCTGGAGCGCGATAGCCACCACGGCTAGCGCCAGCGCCTGGGCAAAAAAAGCCCGGCGCGCGCCAGCCCCGCCCAGAAGCAGCAAGGCCGCGCCCAGCAGGATAAAAGCCAGTACCGCATGGGGCAGCATGTGCGTCGCGGCCTGCGTGGGCGCAGCCAGGAACAGGCGCGAAACCGTCTCCTGAATACCCAAACCGGTTTCCGTCAGACCCAGCACGCCCAGTACCAGCACCGCAGCCCCAAGCGCCGCGGCCAGCGCCAGCAACTGGCGCTGGCGCTGGCGCAACAACCACAGGGCAGCACTGCTCGTCAGCAGCAGAAGGGCGGTGGGAACGGGGGTGGGCGGCCCACCGGCGATGAAGACGGTAAGTGCGGGCATGCCAAGCGTCCATCCCAGCAGCACCAGGACACCGGACAGCGCGGTGAAGCCGCAGGCAAAGGCGGTCAGGCGGGAAGAAAAGGCGGTTGCATCCATGAATTACACCAAAATAATTGCAGCAGAAAATTCGGCACGGTGCAGGGGTAAGGAACCGCCGCCGAGAATTCTAACGCAACTTTCCGGCTATTCACGCACCGGGTGCTTCGACAATTTCCTTTGCAGAGTGCGGCGATGCATCTTCAGTGCACGCGCCGTAGCTGAAATGTTGCCCTGGTGCTCCGCCAGCACGCGCTGGATATGTTCCCACTCGAGGCGGTCCACGGATAGCGGCTGGGGCGTGACCGGCACTTCCTCGTCGCCGCCCTCGCGCTCGAACGCCGCAATGATCTGGTCCGCATCGGCCGGTTTGGCGAGATAGTGGGTCGCGCCCAGCTTGATCGCTTCCACCGCGGTCGCGATGCTGGCGAAGCCGGTCAACATGACAATGCGCGTTTCCTCGTCCAGCTCCTTGAGGCGCTTGACCAGCACCAGGCCAGACGGACCGGGCATTTTCAGGTCCACCACGGCGAATTCGGGCGGGCTGGATTCGGCCAGGGAAAGTGCCGTTTCCACCTCATGCGCCACCGTCACGTCGAAGCCGCGCCGCGTCAGCGCCTTCTTTAGCACGTGGCAGAAGGTTTCGTCATCATCCACCAGCAACAGGCTGGGGTGGTCATTCGGGAATTGGGTTTCGTTGGTCATGGTTTGATCAGCAGTTTAGTCAGGGGTAAAGAGATCCGGGTCAGCGCGCCGCCACCCTCACGGTTGGTCAGCAGCACCTTGCCGCCAAAGCGCTCGATGGTCGCGTTGGCAAGAAACAGCCCGATGCCGAAGCCGTGGCCCTTGGTGGTGAAGAAAGGCTGCCCCGCCCGCTGCTGCACTTCCGGCGCGAGGCCCGGCCCGCGATCGCGGATTTCCATCCGCAGCTCATTGTCCTGCCAGTGGCCGAGGATTTCCACGCTGTGAGGCGAGGCATCGGCGGCATTGTTGAGCAGATTGATCAAGGCCTGCGTCAGGGTCTGGTCGGCGATGATCCTCGGCGCAGGCAGGGCCCCCTGCCACTCGGCTTCCATGGCCACACCGGGTCTGACCAGCTGCCATTTCTCAAGCAGATCGTCGAAGTAATGGTTCAGCGGCTGTGCCGCCGCATCCTCGGCCCGTCCCTGCCCGGCGGCGGCGAGCATGTTGGAGAGGATGTGCTTGCAGTTGTCCACCTGCTGCCGCAGCAGGCGCAGATCTTCCACCAGCGCCGGTTCGGCGGCATAGTCCTGCTGCAGCTCGGTAGTCACCACCGCCATGGTCGCCAGCGGCGTTCCCAGCTCGTGCGCCGCCCCGGCCGCCAGCGTTCCCAGCGCCACGATGCGCTCGTTGCGCAGGGTCTCCTCGCGCGCCGCAGCCAGCGCCCGGTCGCGCTCCTTGACCGCATTGGCCATACGCACCACGAAAAAGGCAATCAGAAAGGCGGAGAGCACGAAGGTCAGCCACATGCCGGTCAGGTGCAGATAGACCGCCGTGTTGAAATCGCCATTCCTGGGCATGAGCGGATAGTAGTTGAACATCAGCAGGGTATAGCAGGCCGCCGTGAGCACCGCCATGGACCAGGTATACATGCCGGGAAGCGTGATCGCGGCAATCACCAGCGGCACCAGGTAGAAGGACACCAGCGGATTGGTCGAGCCGCCGGCGTAATACAGCAGCACCGTGATGGCCAGCACGTCCACCAGCAACTGGGCAAAAAACTCTGCGTCCGCCACCGGCCAGTGCTGGCGCAAGCGCCACAAGCTAAACAGGTTGACCAGCGTCAGCAGGGCGATCACCGCAAACAGGGGCGGCAGCGGCAAAGGCAATTCCAGCACCCGGACAGCCAGCACCCCGGCCAGCAGCAGGCCGCCGATCATGAAGCTGCGCAGCACCAGGATGCGACGCAAATTGCTGCTTGAGGGCGCCGGCATGGGCGCGTCTTGTCCGAACATGCTTGGATTCCGCTAAAAACGGGTGAATTGTAATCTCAAGGCCAGGCTTTGTGCGCCGTGGCATTTTGTCACGCGGCATCAGGTCATATTTTGCCTATACCCCGACCCCGCTATGATTTCCGCTTGCCAATCAACCTGCACAGATTAAGGAGATAGCCAAAATGATCCCGCCCCGCCTTGCCCGCCTGCTTGCCTTTGTACCACTTCTACTCGCTCTGGGTGCAACAGCCGCCCATGCCGGCACCGAAGAGGATTTTGACCGCGGCGCTGCTGCGCACCGGCAACAGGACTACAAAACCGCTTTCAAGATCTGGCTGGGCCTGGCCGAAAAAGGGCAGGCAGATGCCCAGTACAACGTGGCGCGCATGCTGCAGGACGGTGATGGCGCGGCACAGAACCCTGTCGAAGCCATGAGATGGTACCGCAAGGCGGCAGAGCAGGGCGACCAGGAATCCCAATACTACCTCGGCCTGATGTACCTGCGCGGTGAAGGCGTGGCCGTGAATGAAGCGGAAGCGCAAAAATGGTTCGCCATGAACCGCAAGCATCACACCATGCATCACAACCATGCGCAGTGGGAAAAATGGCAGCGGCAGTTGGCGGAGATGAACCGGGGCATACTGCGCCAATAAGTAGCACGGGGCAAATCCTGGCAGCAGAAAAATGATCCTGATCAAGTTTTCTTAACGCCGCTCCCGCAAGCGCACCAAAAACATGCGACTTGTTGTCGCGCGGCACCATGCCGCATTTTTTTAGGGAACTTTCGCCTTTAACATGCGACGCTTGAAATAAGGATATGCACATCCACAAAATAACGCTAATTTTACGGAGAAAAAAATGCCCAACATAAAACCCAGCAGCCGCCTTATCGCGGATGTTTATGCCGGAGCAGTATGGAGTGTCATTGCCTATGGCGATCGTGTCAAAACCCACACGAGAAGAAATCCTGCAAAATTCAGCATCAAACCACTCGCTGTTGCATTGCTGGGCACACTGCCTATAGGAGTATTTGCCCAGCCAGCGATTGGGGATACTGTTGTGACGCTGCCCGAGGTGACAGTCAAGAGCACAGTCTCCAGCGAAAAACTCTTGATCGACGAGCCATCGACGACCGGCTCCAGACTTGGACTTACGCCGAGGGAAACGCCGGCCTCGGTCACCATCGTTGATCGTGACACAATCGAGCAACGGGGGGCCACGGATACCCAGGAAATTCTGAAAAGCATTCCTGGTGTCACGGCCGCATCGCCTCCTGGGTCTGCCGGTTCCGTGTTTTACCGTGGGTTCGGCGCATCATCGCTCACCCAGCTATTCAATGGCATCACGGTTCAATACGATGCGATTGCGGCCCGGCCGGTCGACAGCTGGATTTACGACCGCGTCGAGGCGATTGGCGGCCCCTCCACCTTCCTGTTTGGAGCTGGCGCTGTAGGCGGTTCGATCAATTACATCACCAAGCTGGCGAGTCGCGAAGGAGACTTCACACAGGCGCGTGCAAGTTACGGCTCATATGACACAACCCAACTTTCTCTCGGAGTGAACCGGCGGCTGGGGAGTGGTGAGGGGGTAAAGAACTACTTGCGCGCGGACGTCAATCGTTCCGCCTCAAACGGGTATGTCGATGGAAACAAGCGCGAGGCCTGGACAAGCGCGTTTTCATTGTTGACCGACATTACTCCACGGCTTTCGCACACCCTGGCTCTGGAGTATCAGAGCGAGAATGTCGACCGCCCCTATTGGGGAACGCCGCTGCTGAATCCGACCACCGGCGATGGCCGCATCAATCCGGACACGCGCTTCGAGAACTACAACTCGGCGGACGGCATATACGAGCAAACAGTGAAATGGACGCGCTCGCTTCTCGACTACCACTTTTCCGATGCCACCTCGATTCGTAACACGCTTTATCACTATGACGCCCTGCGTGATTACCGGAACGTGGAAGTTTACAAATACAACCCCACCAACACGGCCGTCATCCGGTCTGCCGCATATCTGACCCGCCACGATCAGGAATTGACCGGCGATCGGGTTGAATTGACGCACAAATCCCAGCTCGCGGGCATGCCTTCGGACTGGGCCGCCGGATTTGACTACAGCGTCAACAACCAGACCCGTTTTCCACGCTCAGTTTCCGGGACGGTCAGCACCGTTGACCCGATCAACTTTACCACCGAGTCTTTCTTCAGCATTCCGGGGATGATTCCGGGATTTAATCCGGACCGGAGCAACAAGGTAACAACGCTCGCGCTTTTTCTCGAAAACCGGACGAAACTTTCAAACACGCTTTCGCTGGTTACCGGGCTGAGGCATGATCAGATCGATCTTGAAGTAACCAATCATCGCACCGTTACCGCGACGGACCCCGCGTACTTCAAGCAAACCTATAGCCCGACAACCGGTCGTGTCGGCCTGGTCTATGACATTACCCCGACAGCCAACGCCTACGTCCAGTACAGCACCGCCGCCGACCCACCCGCCGGCATCCTGACGACGGCAAGCTTCAGTCAGGTGCAGAATTTTGACCTGACCACCGGCGATCAGCTTGAAGTCGGCAGTAAGTTCGATTTCCTTCAGGGACGAGGAGTGGCCACGATCGCAGCCTACGAAATCACACGGAAAAATATTGCGATCACCGATCCCAATAATCCGGGAACAACAATCCCGGTAGGACAGCAATCTTCACGCGGGATTGAACTGGCCGCCTCCCTGAAAGTGACCCGTGACTTGACGGCCCAGGGTAACTTATCCTTTGTCGACGCGCAGTACGATGACTTCATGGAAAAAGTGGGTGCTGTTGCGGTTTCGCGCGCAGGCAACACGCCAACCAACGTTCCCGCACGCGTCGCCAATCTCTGGCTGACTTACAGCTTCACCCCTGAGTGGCAGGCGGGCATCGATGCACGCTATGTATCGTCGCGTTATGGCAACACCGCAAATACCATCAGCGACCCGGCCTATACACTGTACGGCGCTTTTGCGTCTTACCGGCTCCAGAAGAACAGCAGCCTGACAGCCCGTATCCGTAATCTGACCGACGAGGTGTACGCTGCATCGGTCACGGGATCGCCCATGTTCTATCTCGGGGCGCCGCGCACATTTGAAGTTGCCTACCAAGGCAACTTCTGAGCAAGTCGGTTGTGAAGCGCTACCTCTTTCTGACGCACCGCTGGCTTGGAATCGCATTGTGCCTGTTTATGGCAATGTGGTTCCTTTCTGGCGTCGTCATGATGTATGTGGGCTATCCCAAACTCTCCGCTTCGGAGCGACTAGAGCGCTTGCCGGCTCTTGATTCGACAGGCTGTTGCATAAGCCTTGGCGAAGCAATGGCGGCAACCGGGAAAGACGAGAATCCGAAAGGAGTACGCTTGACGTCGGTTGCCGACGTGCCACGCTTCATTTTCACATTCGACAAACAGCGAGTCGTTTCGGTCAATGCGCAGAATGGAAAAGGGATAAACGACATATCAGCATCTGAAGCGGTTGAAGCGGCCTCTGTTTTTTCGAAAGGGCAGAAAGTAAAGTATCTGGATCTGGTTCAGGAGGACGCATGGACTCACTCAAAGGCTCTTGATATACACCGCCCGTTGCATCGAATCGAGGTGCAGGATGAAGACGCAACGATGCTTTACGTTTCCTCACGCACCGGAGAGGTCATTCGTGACGCAACCGCGGTTGAGCGGGGCTGGAATTGGGTTGGGGCCTGGATACATCTCCTCTACCCATTTCGGGGTGGTGCGCTTGACAAGCACTGGCACGACATTGTCGTGTATACCTCCCTGCTTGCGACGGTTCTGGCTGTCAGCGGGCTCGTAATCGGCGTAATGCGATGGCGGTTCACAGGGTGTTACAGCAATTCATCAAAATCTCCTTACCGCGCACCGTTCATGCGCTGGCATCATCTGTTTGGCCTGGCTTTCGGGGTATTTGCAATCACCTGGATTTTTAGCGGGCTGATGTCGATGAACCCATGGAAAGTATTTGATTCCGGAGGGAAACCTCTGAATGAACTGGCGTATTCCGGCGGTGCAATCGAGGCGGAAAATTTTCCGGTCGATTTGCATGGACTTCTGAAAAACCCCCAATTGCAAGACAGACCCGCGCGCGAAATCGAGTGGCGAATATTCGACGGCAAGGGCTACCTTATCGCTTTTGACGGCAGTAACCGGACAAGCATCATTCCCGTCTCAAAGGATGAGCCCCCTCTTGCCATGTTTCCGCTGGACCGTCTGGAATTGGCGGGGGCCCGGCTGATTCCGGGCGCTCGAATCGCAAGCAGCGAAATTCTTCGCGAGTATGACTTTTACTATTACCCCCGGGCTTCTCAGGCAATGCTTGGGCACATGGATAGACGCCTGCCTGTCATGCGTTTGAAGTTTGATGATCCCAATTCGACCTGGGTGCATCTTGATCCCTACACCGGAACTGTCGTCGGAAAACTGGACACGTACCAGCGAGTCAAACGCTGGCTCTTCACCCTTTTGCACAATTGGGATTGGATGCCCCTGCTGGACCGGCGCCCGCTTTGGGACGTGCTTCTTATCGTGCTGAGCCTCGGAGGCTTCTTGGTGAGTTGTACTGGAATCGTGATTGGCTGGCACAGGCTGAAACGAAAGCAGGGGAAGCCTGACCGCAAAAATCCTCCCATAACGGACACCAGCAATGCGTAAAAACTCTCGTTGTTGTTGGGAATCTGGCCGGAACAAACCCAGCAGGCGCAGTATTTTTGGATATAAAAAATGATCCTGATCAAGTTTCCGCTACTTAACCCTGCTTCCTGATCCCATCGCGGTGCGGCATATTGCCGCGCGACGCCATGCCGCATGTTTTTAGGGAACTTTCGCCTTTAACATTCGCCGCTCGATTGCGGATATACCGCTCCCGATAACAGGGCGCCGCTTTCCGGGAGAGGAAATGCCGCACAACAAAACAATTAAGTCAAATCACAGGACACTGCGCGCCAGTCAGGTATTTGCACGCCGGCCGGGCCACGCCCTGCCAAAAGGCAGGCCGATATTCTCGCCCTGGCGCAGCGGGCGGGGGGATGAAGATCGCTTTTGTTGCCGAAGCTGCGCGTATAGAGGCCCAGATGGCGCATAGAGAACCCAAGCAAATACTAAAGAGGAGTTAAGTACCATGATTCGCAAAACCCATGCCGCTGCCGCCATTGGCATACACCGCCCGCTGTCCGTCGCTATCGCGGCTGCTCTTGGGGCTTTCTGCTCCGGCAATGTCAGCGCCGAGGAAACCGATGTCCAGCTCACGGAAATTTCTGTCTCGGCCGAATCCACTAAACCGGCGACACCAGATAATGTCCCCTCAACGACAGAAAGCGTGACCAAGAAGCAGATTGCCGAAAGCGTCAATTCGGTGTCATCGGCCGGGGCGCTTCTGTACCTGCCGAGTGTTCACGTTCGCGAACGCTTTATTGGCGACGTGAACGGCGGCTTGGCAATGCGGATGTATGGCGTCAATTCCAGCGCCGAAACCATCGTCTATGCGGATGGCCTCCTGCTCTCGAACCATCTGGTCAACAGCTGCTGCCCTGGACCACGCTGGGGCCTGGTATCCCAGGACGCCATCGACCGGGTCGATGTCATGTATGGCCCGTTCTCCGCGCTTTATCCCGGAAATTCAGTGGGTGGCGTGGTGCTGATGACAACGCACATGCCCACCCAGTTCGAAGCGCATGCGAAGCTGGATGTTTTTGGCCAGAATTTCAAGCTATACGGAACGGACAAGAACTTTACCGGGGAACACGGCTCCGCAAGCATAGGAAACAAGGTGGGCGACTGGTCGTACCGCTTGAGCGCCGATCGCCTGGATAACCACAGTCATCCGACGGATTTCACTTCTGCCAGGGCCAAGACGGGAGCGGCTGCCGCAGCGGGGCAATATACGGTTGTTACCGGCGCGCATTTCGACCGCGATATCGCCAACAATCCGAGGGTCGTCACCGCCGCCACCAGTATGGATCACACCGTGAAGGACGATGGCACCCTCAAGGTGGCCTATGACTTCTCGCCAACGGTTCGCGCCACCTATACCGGGAATATCTGGCAAAACACCTCGGATAAAAGCAACGCCAGCTATCTGCGGGATGCGGCCGGGAACACGATCTACGGAACCAACAGCACGACAGCGCTACCTTACCGGTATGTTCGTATCAACGGCCAGGACTATACCGTGACGGCGCCAAGCAAGAGTCACGCTGACGCTGAGTATTACATGCACGGCCTGTCCGTGAAATCGCAGAGCGGCGGAACCTGGGACTGGGAGGCAACGGCAAGCCACTTCAATCAGGACAAGGATGTCACCCGCGCATCCTCCGGTAACTTTGGCACCACACCCAGTGCCGATGCTACTGCGGGAACCATTACTTTCGCCGATGGAACGGGTTGGCAGAATCTTGACCTGCGCGGCGACTGGCGCCCCGATGGCAGTCTGAAAAGCCGGCACCAGGTGAGTTTTGGCTTCCACACCGATACCTACAAGACCAAGTCGGATCAATACACACTTGCGGCGGGAAACTGGATGACCAGCAGTGCAGGGGCGTTGAATACAAATTCCAGGGGCACCACTACGACCCAGGCGATCTACGTGCAGGACGCATGGCAATTCGCTCCCGCCTGGAAATTGGTGCTGGGCGGCCGCCAGGAAAAGTGGGAAGCTTCTGAGGGAAGCAACTACGTCGGCGGAACGACTTATGTCTATGAGGACAAAACCGTGTCCGCATTTTCACCCAAGGGATCGCTGTCCTGGCAGGCATCCGACGTCTTGGCGCTGCGCGGTTCCGTTGGCCGGGGTACACGCTTCCCGACCGTCGGCGAACTTTTCAAGAACTTCGGCATAACACCAATTGGTTCCAGTACAGCCCTGACCAGCGCGCAAATCATAGCCGCCGGGTTTCCTGCGCCTTATAACACCGGGCTGACCAACAATCCCAACCTGAAGCCGGAAACCGCTGACTCCTGGGAGTTCACGGTTGAGCGCTCCTTGAGCAATGGCCTGTGGCGAACCTCCTTGTTTGGGGAGGAGAAACAGGACGCGCTCGTTTCGCAAACCGACATCACGACCCTGCCTAATTATAGCGTTAGTAGCGTTCAGAACGTCGACAAAGTCCGCACCTACGGGATCGAAACGGCTTTGCAGACCAGCGACATGCTGATACGCGGGCTGGATCTTTCCGGCAGCATTGCCTACATCCATTCGCGAATCGTGGAGAATGCGGCAAACCCTGGGCTGGTGGGCACGGAACTGCCGCTTATCCCGGTCTGGCGCGCATCGTTGCTGGGTGTCTACCATGCATCGGACAGACTCTCGTACAGCCTGGGCTATCGTTACAGCGGAAGACAGCACAGCGGCCTGTTCAACACGACGACCATGCAATATCCCGACCCCAATCCGGACACCTATGGCGGGCGTAGCTCTTTCGGCGTTGTTGACGCCAAGGTGCGCTACAAGGTCGCCAAGCAGTGGTCCGCCTCCGTCGGCATCGACAACATCGGCGACGTCAAGTATTACACCTTGTATCCCTATCAGCAGCGCACCTATTTTGCCAGTTTGAAGTTCGACTATTGAGAGCAGGCTTGATGACACACTTTCACAAGTTGGGCGCTGCCGCTGCGCTGGCAATGGCCGTTTCTGTCCTGCCTGGCCCTGTATCCGCCGCCACTACGGCAGAGAAGGCCGCGATGCCGGGCATGGCAGGCATGGCGAAAAAGGCGCGCACCGAGCTGGCCAGTTCGGCGGCGTTTGCCGCGGATGGCCGGTTGCTGGCCGTTGCCAAACAAGGCGAGCATCTGATGCTTTATCGCAGCGACGATCAAGGCGCTAGCTGGTCGGCGCCGGTTATCGTCAACGCCCAGCCGGAAGCCATTTCCGGCGATGGCGAAAACCGCCCCAAGATCGTTTTTGCGCAGGATGGCGGTGTGCTGGTCTCCTGGACCAAGCCGCTTGGCAAACCCAACACCGGCGAAGCGCGGCTGGCCCGTTCGGATAATGGTGGCGCCAGCTTTGCGGCGCCGATTACCGTGCACCGCGATCGACAGGAAATCACCCATCGTTTCGAGGCGATAACGGTGGGCGGTGATGGACGTGTTTATATCGCCTGGATCGACAAGCGCGATCTCGAATCGGCCAGGGCGGCGCAGAAGCCGTATCGCGGTGCCGCCATCTATGCGGCGGTGTCGGAAGATGGCGGCAGAAGCTTCAGGCCTGAAGTGAAAGTCGCCGACCATTCCTGCGAATGCTGCCGCATCACCGCAACGGTGGATACTGACGGCGCGCCCCTGTTTCTCTGGCGCCACGTATTCGAACCCAACGAGCGCGATCACGCGCTCGCAAAACTCAAGACCGACGGCACGCCGGCAAGCTTTCAACGGGCGACTTTCGATCGCTGGAGGATCGATGGCTGCCCACACCATGGGCCGTCACTGGCCGTGGCGCCAGATGGAACGCGACACGCTGTCTGGTTCAACCAGAAGGATGGCGATGGCCGGGTGTTCTATGGCCGCCTGACAGCGAACGGCGTCGATGGCCAGCGCTTTGTTGGCGGCGACAAGGCCGCCCACGCTGACCTTGTCGTCGCAGAGCGCCGCGTAGCCATCGCATGGAAAGAATTTAACGGCGAGACGACGCAATTGCATGCCGAGGTGTCCGAAGATGGCGGGGTCAGCTTCAAGCCGCGAGTGCTTGCGGCCACCGGCGGCGCCTCCGACCAGGCCCGTGCGATCAAGCGGGGTAACGATCTGTTCGTCTTCTGGCGTACAGAACGCGAGGGCATGCGAGTGTTCGAGTTGCGATGAGATATTTCTGCTTGCTGTTGTTGCTCCTACTGGCAGGCATGAAGGCCGCCGCAGCCGGGCCGTTTCTCGTCCTCGACCGGCAAGGCGCACGCAACCTGGTGGAGGTGAAATCACATTCGACGCCGGCCATCATCGCCTTGTGGTCCTCCGACTGTTCCCACTGCAAAAGCAACCTCAAGCTGTTCGCTCGGATGGCAACCGCTAATCCTCGCCTGCGCTTGATCACCATTGCCGTTGAGCCCTTTTCGGAAGAGCTCGCCGCGCCGCTGGATCATTTGGGCGTTCCCGGCACCCGCTATGCCTATGGCGCGGAATCCCCCGATGCCCTTGCCCACGCGCTCGACCCCAAATGGCGGGGCGAACTGCCGCGCACCCTGCTATTCGACGGGAACGGCGGCAAAGAGACGGTTTCCGGCGTGATGGATGAACATGCCGTGCGCCGCCATCTCGGATTAACGGCAAAGCCATAGCCTGATGGGGTGAGCGTGTTTTTTGCCCATGCGGAAATAAGCTGCGCTTACAACGGCACTGCGGCATTTTGCCGCGCGCTACAACGCGCCGGATACTTTAGTATCCCTGTCACATTTGAAGCGTTTAACCCAGATTATCCGTTAGAGATTTGACATGAAGGAAATCAACAGTTTGTAGGTCGGGCTTCAGCCCGAGATTTCGGGCTGAAGCCCGACCTACAATTTAATGGATTATTTGGGTTTAACGTGAAATGCACTACTAGAATTATTCAGGCTGGAAATGGAAAAGCAATATGCAACAAAATGGCTGCCGGCCATGGGCCTGGTGATGCTTGCCCACGCCGGGGCGTGGTATGGCCTGAGCCAGTTGAAACAGGACATCATTCCCCCCATGCCGCTGAAAGTGATCGAAGTGGCATTGCTGCCACCCCCTCCACCGCCGCCCAAGGTCAAGCCAGAGCCGCCAAAACCCGAACCCAAGCCCAAAGCGCAACCCAGGGTCAAGCCTGTGCCGCGCCCGTTATTGCCGCCACAGCCGGTGGCGGAAAGAGTCATGGAACAGGCGCCTGAACCAGCGCCGCTGGCCGTGGCCCCAAGCCCGCCCGCGCCTGTCACGGAAGCACCGCCCAAGGCGCCCGAGCCGGTAGTGGAAGCCCCGAGCTTCAACGCCGCCTATCTCAACAACCCGAAGCCGGTTTATCCCCTCCCGGCGCGCCGCAGAGGCATCGAGGGACGCGTTCTGGTACGGGCCGAGGTGCAGGCGGACGGCTCATGCAGCCGGGCGGAGCTGAAAAAGACCAGCGGCTCCGAGCTGCTCGACCAGGCGGCGCTGGAAGCAGTCAGGAAGTGGCACTTTGTTCCGGCAAAAAAGGGCGCCCAGGCCATCACCGCCTGGGTGGAAGTACCGATCACATTCAAATTGGAAAACTAGGAAAAATATGTTTGGACATGCAACCTCACCTATCGTGGCCGCGACCCTGTGGCTCCTGATTGCATTCTCGGTGGTCTCCTGGACGCTGATCGTGATGAAGGGCTGGCTGCAATTCCGCCTGTCGCGGCAGAACAGCGCCTTCATCAAAACCTTCTGGAGCGCCCGCAACCTGACGGAAGCGGAAGCCGCCGCGCAACAGGCGCAAGGCCCCCTCGCGCAGCTGTGCCGCTCGGGATTCGCAGTGCTGCGCGAAATCGAGAAGGATGGTACGCACAGCCTGCAGAACAGCGGCGACCGACAGGATGTGCTGGAGCGCCGCCTGCGTGCCGAGGTGCAGAAGGAAGTGCACAAGCTCGAAAGCGGCCTGATGGTGCTGGCCAGTGTCGGCTCGACGGCGCCTTTCGTGGGGCTGTTCGGCACGGTGTGGGGCATCATGCACGCCCTGCAGGACATTTCCCGTACCGGCTCGGCCGGGCTGGACGTGGTGGCGGGGCCGATCGGCGAAGCCCTGATCGCCACTGCCGTCGGCATCGCCACCGCTATTCCCGCGGTGCTGGCCTACAACTACGGCCTGCGCCAGGTACGGCTGTATAGCGCGGAGCTGGAGGAGTTTGCCAACGACTTCCTGCACCTCGCGCTCAAATCCGGTTTCAGCGTGAAATAGGAAGCTCCCCATGGCCCTGCATACATCTTCCGAACAAACCGCCATGTCGGACATCAATGTCACGCCGCTGGTGGACGTGATGCTGGTGCTCTTGATCGTGTTCATCGTCACCGCGCCGCTGCTGATGCAGGCGGTCAAGATTGATCTGCCCAAGACGGCCCCGGTCGCTCCGCTCAAGCAGACCCACACCATCCAGCTGGCCATCAACGCCCAGGGCACGGTGTATATCGACCAGCGGGCGATTCATTTCGATATTCTCGAAAACGAACTGAAAGGCATGCGTGCCGCTACGCCCGACATTAACGTCCAGCTCCACGCCGACGAGAACGTCAAATACGGCCGCGTGGCCCAGGTCATGGCGGCGGTCAACCGCGCCGGCATCGCCAAGCTCGGATTCATCACCATTCCGCAATAATAATTTTTAACCAAGAAGGAGGTACCATGAAACACCAGCTACGCATCATCCCCCTCGCCGTCGCGCTGGCCTTGCCGCAACTGGCCCTGGCCGCGGACGATAAAACCACCACGCTGCCGGAAGTTACCGTCAGCGCTTCCAAGGCTGAAAGCCTGCCGCTGGGCGCAAGCCAGGTTGACAAGGCCGGCATGGCCCGCATGGGAGCGGCCACCAGCGATAGCGCCAGCCTGCTCCGGGACATGCCGGGCGTCAGCCTGTATGGCGCTGGCGGTGTTTCCAGCCTGCCGGTGATCGATGGCCTGGCGGACGACCGCCTGCGCATCAAGGTCGACGGCATGGACCTGATTTCCGCCTGCGGCAACCACATGAATCCGCCGCTTTCCTACATCGACCCAAGCAACGTGGGCAGCATCCAGGTTTATTCCGGCATCGCTCCGGTGAGCGTGGGCGGCGACAGCATTGGCGGCGCTATCCAGGTGAAATCTCCGGATCTGGAATTTGCCGCGGCAGGGCAGAGTATGCTGCTCAAGGGCCAGGCCGGCGCCTTCTATCGCAGCAACGGCAATGCCACCGGAGGCAATCTCTCGGCAACCATCGCGAGCGAAAAGCTGAGCATGACCTATAGCGGTTCCACCGCAGAGTCCGAAAACTACAAGGCAGGCGGGGACTTCAAGACGGCTGGACTGGCGGCAGCGGGCAGGAACTGGCTGGCTGGGGACGAGGTCGGCTCGACCATGTATAAATCAACCAACCAGTCCCTGGGCCTTGCACTGCGCCATGAAAATCATCTGGTCGAGTTGAAGCTGGGCATTCAGGATATTCCCTACCAGGGCTACCCCAACCAGCGCATGGACATGACCGGCAACGACAGCGAGCAGATCAATCTGCGCTACAAGGGGGATTACAACTGGGGCAAGCTGGAAGCACGTGCCTACAACGAGCACACGCGGCACAAGATGCAGTTCTTTGACGACAAGCTCTACTGGTATGGCAATGGCACAACGATTCCCGATGGGACGGTCTGCACACCGGCCGGCGGCACCACTGGCTGTGCAGCAGGCATGCCGATGGACACCGAAGGCGACAACACCGGCGTTGCCGTCAAGGCGGACATTGTCTTGTCAGCGCGCGATCTTCTGCGCGTGGGCGGTGAAACCCAGAAGTACCGTCTGGATGACTGGTGGGATCCTTCCGGCAAAGGGATGTGGCCCAACGTGTTCTGGAACATCCGTGATGGCGAACGCGACCGCCTTGCCGCTTTTGGTGAATGGGAGGCGCAGTGGAATCCGCAATGGCTGACGCAATTCGGCATGCGCTACGAAAAGGTGGACATGGACACGGGCGATGTGCAGGGATATAGCTCGACTTACGATGCCACTGCCCAGGCCGCATTCAATGCCGCCGATCACAAGAAAACCGACCACAACATCGACCTGACCATGCTGGCCCGCTTTGTTCCCGATGCCGGGAAATCCTTTGAGTTCGGCTATGCCCAGAAGACCCGCTCGCCCAACCTGTACGAGCGCTACACCTGGTCCACCCACGGCATGTCGATGCGCATGATCAACTGGGCCGGTGATGGCAATGGCTATGTCGGCAATCTCAACCTGAAGCCGGAAGTGGCTCACACCCTCAGCGCAACAGCGGACTGGCATGACGAGGCCAAAGAAAAATGGGGCCTGAAAGTCACGCCTTACTACACCTACATCGATGACTATATCGATGCGGAGCGCTGCGACACGAATCCGGACGGCAATGCCTGCAAGAATTCGAACCTGACAGCCACGAATGCGTTTGTCTATCTCCGCTTCGTCAATCAGTCGGCTCGCTTGTATGGCATCGATATTTCCGGCCACTATGCCTTGGGCAATACCCAGGGGTTTGGCAACTTCACCGCATCCGGCATGTTGAATTATGTTAACGGCAGGAATGAGTCCACCGGCGACAATCTTTACAACATGATGCCGCTTAATGCGAAGTTGGCTCTCGTGCAGCGTCTCGGCAACTGGACCAACACCGCGGAAGTTCATCTGGTGGGTGCCAAGGAAGATGTCTCGCAAGAGCGTAACGAAGTCAAAACCGAGGGCTACGGCTTGCTGAATCTGCGTACCAGCTATGCATGGAAACAGGCCCGGTTTGATGTTGGCGTCGAAAACGTTTTCGACACGTTCTACAACTATCCACTGGGTGGGGCGTATACCGGTCAGGGCAAAACCATGTCGGGAACCGATGTCCCTTGGGGCACCCCTGTTCCAGGCATGGGCCGCTCGATCTATGCCGGTGTGAACGTGAAGTTCTAATCCAGTCTTGAGCCATACTGAAATGGGCGCTGCGGCGCCCATTTTTTTGTGCCCTGCATCTCCCCGGTAACACATTGTTACATCCCCGTGCCGGGAAGAAATGTTTTTGTAACCCGGCAGGCGCATGATGCTTTCCATGCAGCAAGTTCATCTCACCGCCGTTACCGGCATCTAGTTTCCTCCTCTCTACCATTCCAATGGTAGTTTCAGACGGGCACCTCGGTGCCCGTTTTTTTTGGTGTTGCTTATGGCCCGGCGCTGGCTCATGGATTGATTTCCCCGCCTGACGAAACAAGCCACATCCGCTACAATTAGCGGGATCCTTCACCCGGCATTCAGTCTATGGTCCCGCACCTCACCACCGCCCTTACCGGCCCGCTGCTCGATCTCGAACAGCACATGCTTGACGCCCAGCCGCGCATCGAACAATGGCTCCGCGCCAAATGGCAGGAGCACGATGCCCCTTTTTATGCCTCGGTGGACCTGCGCAACGCCGGATTCAAGCTGGCGCCGGTGGACACCAACCTGTTTCCCGGCGGCTTCAATAACCTGAATCCGGATTTCATGCCGCTATGCGTGCAGGCAACGATGTCGGCGGTGGAAAAAGTCTGCCCGGTGGCACAGCGCTTTCTGCTTATCCCGGAAAATCACACGCGCAACACCTTCTATTTGCAAAATGTTGCCACGCTTGCGGGTATCCTGCGTCATGCGGGCCTGTCGGTGCGCATCGGCAGCCTGTTGCCGGAAATCACCGGCCCCACCGTGATGGACTTGCCGGGCGGCCAGAGCCTGACGCTGGAGCCTGTAAGGCGCGAAGGAGACAAGCTCAGGCTGGATGGTTTCGAGCCGTGTGCTGTCCTGCTCAACAACGATCTTTCCGCGGGCATACCGGAACTGCTCAAAGGGCTGAAGCAGCCCGTTATCCCGCCGCTGCATGCCGGCTGGGCGACACGGCGCAAAACCCATCATTTCAGCGCTTATGATCAGGTGGCGGCGGAATTTTCCAGCATCATCCACATGGACCCCTGGCTGATCAATCCCTTCTTCGACGATTGCCATGAAATCAATTTTCAGGAGCGCAATGGCGAGGAATGTCTGGCGGCAAAAGTGGACGAGCTGCTTCAGGATATCCGCGAAAAATACCGCGAGTATGGCGTGAAGAACGCCCCCTTCGTCATCGTCAAGGCCGATGCGGGCACTTACGGCATGGGGGTCATGACGGTCAAGGATGCCTCCGAGGTCAGGGGGCTCAACCGCAAGCAACGCAACAAGATGTCGGTCATCAAGGAAGGCCAGCAGGTCAGCGAAGTCATCATTCAGGAAGGCGTCTATACCTTTGAGAGCATCAACGAAGCGGTGGCCGAGCCGGTGGTGTACATGATGGATCACTTCGTGGTGGGCGGTTTTTACCGCGTCCACACCGGGCGCGGCCAGGACGAAAATCTCAACGCTCCGGGCATGCACTTCGTGCCGCTGGCATTCGACACCTCCTGTTCCCTGCCCGATTATGCCGCCGGGCCGGACACTCCACCCAACCGCTTCTATGCCTACGGCGTGGTAGCGAGGCTGGCGCTGCTGGCGGCGGCAATCGAGCTGGAAAACGCAGCGCGATAAGCTGTTGCCGGGCGGGGGCATTTTATCGTGCCCGGCTGACCGGCTTCAGGATTTCCCGCCCTTATTGGCGATCGCAAGCGGAAATTCGCCATCAAGTCCCAAGTAGGTTGGGTTGAGCTGTTTTGCGAAACCCAACAAACCCAAACTTCAACACCGGCGCTTGGATGATTTGGGTTTGTTGGGTTACGGCGCAAAAAACCGCGCCTAACCCAACCTACATGAGGCGCGTCGTTCAGTCGATGCGTATCCGGATTTTCAGTCCGTAATTCAAACCCACCTGCTTTAGCGGGTGGTTGTTTACTCAAGGCGCGCGCGGCTGGCGCTTGAATCTTGCGCCGCCTCCGGCAAGAAGTCGCTGAAAATCCGTTATAATCCGCGTCTTACTCTGCATCCAAGTACTGGTTGTTAATCATTTATTACTATGACCCCCCGCAACAGGGCATCCCGATTGCGGTCTGGCAGGCTGGACGTGACGAAAACCGAACTGAGCAGCAAAACGCTGTATTTCAGGCTTCTACGCTATATTCTTCCTTATTGGCGCGTCTTCGCCATATCGGTCGTCAGCACCATCTTAGTCGCCGCTACCGAGCCTGCTCTACCCGCGCTTCTCAAGCCTCTGCTGGATGGCAGCTTCGTCCAGCGGGATCCGGCCATGATCAAGCTGATCCCGCTCGCACTGGTGGGCCTGTTCCTGTTGCGAGGGCTTTTTACCTTCATCAGCAACTACACCATCAACTGGGTTTCTTCCCGCTTGGTGATGGATCTGCGCAACCTGATGTTCGATCGCCTGGTCACGCTGCCGACCCCTTTTTACGACAACATTTCGTCCGGTACGGTGGTTGCCAATGTGGCATTCAACGTCATGCAGGTGACTTCGGCCGGGGCGAATATCGTCACCGTGCTGGTGCGTGACAGCTTTACCATCCTTGGTCTGCTCGGCTGGCTCTTTTACCTGAACTGGAGGCTGACCCTGATCGCATTGGTCATGATTCCCCTGATCGCATTCACGGTCAGGCTATTCAGCCAGCGCTTGCGGCGCATGAGCAGGGGTGCGCAAAGCACCATGGGAGACATCACCCACGCCCTGGAAGAGACCCTGAGCGGCCACAAGGTGGTAAAAATCTTTGGCGGGCAGGAATATGAAAAAGAGCGCTTCCATGCCGCGACCAATCGGATGCGCACCTTCAACATGAAGGAAACCGTAGCCTCCGGCCTGAATGTTCCGCTGGTGCAACTGTTTGCCGCCATAGCCCTGGCCGTCATCATCTATTTCGCGACCCTCGATTCAGCGGGAAACCAGGTCAGTGTCGGCACCTTTGTCTCTTTCATTACCGCCATGCTGATGCTGCTCGCTCCCCTCAAACGCCTGACCGGCGTGAGCGAATCGCTGCAAAAGGGTCTGGCGGCCGCCGAAATCATATTTGAAATGCTCGATCGGGTGCCGGAGCCGGATCATGGCACAGTGGAAATTTCCCGTGCAAAAGGTGAACTGGAACTCCGCAACGTCACCCTGCGCTACGAGGCGGATGCCTCGCTTGCGCTCAACAATGTTTCCCTCAAGATCCTTCCGGGCGAAACCATTGCCCTGGTCGGGCAGTCGGGCGGCGGAAAAACCTCGCTGGTCAACCTGATCCCGCGTTTTTACCACCCCAGCAGCGGGGAAATCCTGCTCGACGGCCACAATATCGAAGATATCAGGCTGACCAGCCTGCGCGACAACATCGCATTCGTGAGCCAGGATGTCGTGCTGTTCAACGATACGGTTGCAGCCAACATCGCTTACGGCCGCGAGCGCGGCGCCAGTGAAACGGAAATCGTCGCCGCGGCGGAAGCTGCCCACGCCATGGAATTCATCCGCGAAATGCCGCAAGGCCTGCAAACACTGGTGGGCGAAAACGGCGTCAAGCTCTCCGGCGGGCAAAGGCAGCGCCTCGCCATCGCGCGCGCCATTCTGAAAAACGCCCCCATCCTGATCCTCGACGAAGCCACCTCGGCGCTGGACACCCACTCCGAGCGCCATGTTCAGGCCGCTCTGGAAACCCTGATGCAGAACCGTACCACCCTGGTCATTGCTCACCGCCTCTCCACCATCGAGAAGGCGGACCGGATCGTGGTCATGCAAAAAGGCCAGGTGGCGGAGGCGGGCACGCACCAGGAATTGCTGGCCCGCAACGGCATTTACGCCAACCTCCATCGCATCCAGTTTGCGCTGGAGGGCAAGCCGTGACGTTTACGGTGCTGCATACCGAATCGTCCAAGGGCTGGGGTGGTCAGGAGAGCCGCATTCTGCACGAGGCGATCGGGCTCGGAAAACTTGGCGCGCGCGTGATCATCCTGGGCCAGCCCGGCAGCGGATTGACGCAGCGGGCTGCGGAACATGGCATCGAAACCCGGCATGTAGCCATGCGCAACAGCTTTGATTTCGCCGCGATTCGCGCCATGCTCAGGATAATCCGGGCAGACAGGGTGGATGTGATCAACACCCACAGCGGGCGCGATACCCTGCTGGCCGGCCTCGCCGGGCGCCTGAGCCGCAGTCGGCCCCTCATCGTCAGAACCCGCCACCTGGCATTGCCGATCACCTCCAGGTGGACTTACAGCATCCTGCCCCACAAGGTGGTGACCGTCAGCAATTATGTGCGCGAATATCTGCTCGGTACGGGCGTCAAGCCCGGGCAGGTGGTCACGATTCATACCGGCATCAGTTTCGACCGTTTTCAGCCCGGGGACGAGCATGCCAGCCTGAAAGCCGAACTGGGATTGCGCGAGGATACGCCCCTGATCGCAACGGTTGCGATCCTGCGCAACAAGAAGGGCCACCAGGTGCTGCTGGAAGCCATACCCCGGGTATTGGCTGAATTTCCGTCGGCTGTTTTCATATTTGCCGGGAACGGCCCGCAGCAACAGAATATCGAGCGGACCATCCGCGAGAAAGGGCTGGGCGACAGGGTGCGCCTGCTGGGCCTGAGAAAAGATGTGCCGGCGATCCTGAAATCCTGCGACATGTTTGTCCTGCCCACCCTGGAAGAGGCGCTGGGCACTTCCTTCATCGAAGCCATGGCGATGGAAAAGCCGGTCATCGGCTGCAATGTTGGCGGGGTGCCGGAAGTCATTCGCGATGGGGTCAACGGTATCCTGGTCAAGGCTGGAGATCCAGGCGATCTGGCGCAAGCCATTATCCGCCTGCTGCAAGACCCGGCCGCGGCGCGCAAAATGGGCTCGGCGGGAAAGGCTGTCGCCAACGCCGAGTATTCGGTGGAGACCATGTGCCAGCGGATGTTTCAGCTCTACCAGGATATGCTCCAGCAACGCGTGCAGAGGTTGCCTTGAGCCGGGCTTCAGCCGTTCCCGTATTGATGTATCACCATGTCAGCCCGAATCCCGGGCTGGTGACCGTCTCTCCCGAAACATTCGCCGCACAGATGGAATACCTTGCCGCAAGAGGATATACGACGCTCGGCGCCGACGTGTTTGCTGCATTCCTGCGCGGCGAATGCGAGGTGCCGGAGAAAAGCGTGCTCATCACCTTCGATGACGGTTACCTCGACAACTATGTCCACGCCTACCCCATCCTGCAAAAATTCTCGCTCCATGCCGTGCTGTTTATCGTGACGGGCTGGATCGGCGAGGGCCCGGCGCGCTCCCATGCGGGCATGCAGGCGCCCATCCCGGATTGTCCAGATCACCGTGGCTGCATGAGCGAAATCGAGGCCGGGCGGAAGGACAAGGTGATACTGCGCTGGTCAGAAATCGAAAGCATGAAGCAGGCCGGGGTGTTCGAGTTTCACTCCCATACGCACAGCCATGTGCGCTGGGACAAGGAATACGCCGATCCGGAGCAGCGGATTGCCGCGCTCGGCAAGGATTTGCTGGATTCGCGCGCGACCCTGGCCCGGCGTCTCGGCAACGATCAGCCGCAGCTCTGCTGGCCCTGGGGCTACTACGAACCGGCCTATGTCGATGCGGCCCTCGCCGCCGGGTTCGGCACGCTCTACAGCGTGACCAAGGGCGCGGCCAGGCGGGGCACGTCACCGCATGCCATCCCGCGCATCGTGGTCAAGGACAAGCCCGTGAACTGGTTCGCCCGCCGCCTGTGGATCTATTCGCATCCATTGATCGCGGCGCTTTACACCCGCTTGCGCGGCGACTGATGCGTTACACCGCAGAGATTGGGAGCCAGTGGTGAAAGCCTTGCTGAATCAGCTCCTTCGGCTTGTTGTTGCCATTTACACACGGCTCCGGCGGGAAAAGATTCAAAAGATCGACGCGCCCTGGCATCCGGCGACCGCGCCCCGGTCTATCCTGGTGTTTTCCAACACGGCCCTCGGCGACACGCTGCTTTCAACCCCGGCCATCGTTTCCCTGCGCAACGCGTTCCCGGATGCCCGGATCACCTTTTTTACCGGCAAAGCCTTTGCCCCGCTATTTGCCAGTTTTGAGGCCGTCGACAGCATGGTGCTCTATCATGGCGGCTACAGGCGATTTCTGCGCACCGTCATGGAGTTGCGCAGGCAGAAGCCGGAGATCGCCCTGCTGTTGCACTCGAACGCGCCGCAAGACATTCCCCTGGCCGTTCTGAGCGGAGCCCGCGTCATTCTCAAGACGCCGACCAAAAGCGAATACCGGAAATACCTTTCCTGCGAGTTTCCCTCCAGGACGCAACACACCATCGAGGAGCGCCTCGACCTCGTCCGCGCCATCGGCGCCACGTCGCTTACCCGGCGCATGTCCCTGCCGCGGCGTTACGGCCCGGCAACCGGCATGGCCCCATCTGGAGCAGGCCGCTTCAAGGGGGTAACCACCATAGGCTTCAGGCCGGGGCGGC